>NZ_JAHREU010000085.1:5557-26039 GCF_020883145.1 Microcoleus sp. CAWBG27 | reverse complement strand
TGACAGTTGACAGTTGACCATGGGAGAGCGACCTCTACCCTTAAGTCCGAGGATTGGAGTAATGAATAGTCTGATTTTAATTTCTCCCCCTCTCCCCCTCTCCCCCTCTCTCCCAATCTCTCCCAATCTCCCCCAATCTCCCCCTATCTCCCCTAATCTCCTCCAATCTCCCAACTGTCAACTGTCAACTGTCAACTGTCAACTGTTGAACCCTCATCCTCGGTTCGGGAACCCGTACAGACAGATAAGTTGCGATCGCCCCTTACTAAAGCTAAATTAGCACTCAGGAGTCGAGAGTGCTAATATGTCAGTGTAAGCAGTCAGCCGTTGCTTTCATCGCGACCACTGACGGCTAACTGACTAGGATCTGTAATCTGGAGATTTATTTATGGCAGCAGTATCACTGAGTGTTTCTACCGTTAAACCGCTAGGCGAGCGCGTGTTCGTGAAAGTAAGCGCTAGCGAAGAAAAAACCGCCGGCGGCATCCTTCTACCCGACACAGCTAAGGAAAAGCCCCAAGTAGGCGAAGTTGCGGCCGTGGGCCCCGGCAAGCGCAACGACGACGGCAAGCGCGTTGAAATGGAAGTCAAAGTCGGCGACAAAGTTCTCTACTCGAAGTATGCCGGTACCGACATCAAACTCGGCACTGACGAATACGTCTTGTTAGCCGAAAAAGATATTTTGGCGATCGTCAACTAATTAATCATTAGTCATCAGTCATCAGTCATCAGTCATTAGTTTAAAGCGAACGCCGCCAAACAACTAATGACACAAGACAAATGACTCGCCATCCATCCCCAATCTAAAATCTCAAACCCTCTCATCCCCAAAAACTATGGCTAAGCGCATCATCTATAACGAAAATGCACGTCGCGCCCTCGAACGCGGTATGGACATTCTCGCCGAAGCAGTCGCCGTTACCCTCGGCCCCAAAGGACGCAACGTCGTTCTCGAAAAGAAATTCGGAGCTCCTCAAATCGTCAATGACGGCGTAACCATCGCCAAAGAAATCGAACTAGAAGATCACGTCGAAAATACAGGCGTTGCTCTAATTCGTCAAGCCGCCTCCAAAACCAACGACGCAGCAGGCGACGGCACCACAACTGCTACCGTTCTTGCCCACGCAATGGTCAAAGAAGGCCTGCGGAACGTAGCTGCTGGTGCAAATGCGATCGCCCTCAAGCGCGGTGTTGACAAAGCAACCGGCTTCTTGGTAGAAAAGATTGCCGAACACGCCAAACAAGTAGAAGATTCCAAATCCATCGCTCAAGTCGGCTCCATCTCTGCTGGTAACGACGATGAAGTCGGCCAAATGATTGCCAACGCCATGGACAAAGTGGGCAAGGAAGGCGTGATTTCCCTTGAAGAAGGCAAATCTATGACCACCGAACTCGAAATCACCGAAGGGATGCGCTTCGATAAAGGCTACATTTCTCCCTACTTCGTCACCGACACCGAACGGATGGAAGCGATTCTGGAAGAACCCTTCATCTTGCTGACAGACAAGAAAATCGGCTTGGTACAAGACTTAGTACCAGTGCTCGAACAAGTAGCTCGTTCCGGCCGCCCGCTGTTGATCATTGCAGAAGACATTGAGAAGGAAGCACTAGCTACTCTCGTTGTCAACAAACTGCGCGGTGTGTTGAATGTAACTGCTGTTAAAGCACCTGGTTTTGGCGATCGACGCAAAGCCATGTTAGAAGATATCGCCGTATTGACCGGCGGTCAACTGATCACCGAAGACGCCGGTTTGAAACTGGAAAACACCAAACTGGACATGATCGGCAAAGCCCGCCGCATCACCATCACCAAAGACAGCACCACAATTGTTGCCGAAGGTAATGAAGTCGCAGTCAAATCTCGTTGCGAACAAATTCGCCGTCAAATGGACGAAACCGAATCTTCCTACGACAAAGAGAAGCTGCAAGAACGCTTGGCCAAATTGGCTGGTGGCGTAGCAGTGATCAAAGTCGGCGCTGCGACTGAAACTGAAATGAAGGATCGCAAACTGCGTTTGGAAGATGCGATCAACGCAACCAAAGCTGCTGTCGAAGAAGGCATCGTTCCTGGTGGCGGTACAACTTTGGCTCACCTAACTCCTCAATTGGAAGAGTGGGCTAACAGCACCCTCAAGGGCGAAGAATTGACCGGTGCATTGATTGTGGCCCGTGCTTTGGCTGCTCCTCTGAAGCGGATTGCTGAAAATGCTGGTTTGAATGGCGCTGTCATCGCTGAGCGCGTCAAAGAGAAGCCATTCAACGTTGGTTTCAACGCAGCGACAAATGAGTTTGTCGATATGTTTGAAGCTGGTATCGTTGACCCTGCGAAGGTAACTCGTTCTGCTCTGCAAAATGCTGCATCTATTGCCGGCATGGTGCTGACAACCGAGTGTATCGTCGTTGACAAGCCTGAACCGAAGGACGGCGCTGCTGCTGGCGCTGGCGGCGGCATGGGCGGCGGCGACTTCGATTATTAATCGATAGTCTTTAAAGTAGGTGAGGGCGGTAGCGCCCCCACCTACTTTATTTTATTTAATTAGTTGATTAATAAATCAAGTTATAATGGTGTTCTCTCTAGTACACTGAGAGGCGCTATGAAAGCAGAAGTTCTCAAAAGATTATTTAGGGCGATCGCCAGTGCCGACACTGAGGCGATCGACAAATTGACATACCTAGTTATTCAGGAAGAACGCCAGAAGGGACACACGTTACTAGCCGACCAATTAGAGAATATTGCCAAAAAGAGCCCGAAAGAGAAATCGACCTCTAACGGCAAAACAGCTTCGCCAGTAACAGAAAGCCGACAAGCTCTAAGCGAACTGCCGACGAGCAAGCGATTAAATCTTCCTTTAGTGACTGTCATAGGAAGGGAAAAACTGCGGCATCACATGGTGCTTCCTGAAGTTATTGAAAAACGTTTCCAGCGAATTGAGCGTGAGTATGCAGCAAGAGATAGGCTTGCTCATCACGGACTCCGCTACAGACAAAAAATTCTTCTGTACGGTTTCCCCGGCTGCGGTAAGACACTCGGAGCAGAGCGTTTAGCTTGGAATACAGGTTTACCACTTCTCAAAGTTCGATTTGACGCAATGGTATCATCTTTTTTAGGCGAAACAGCGAGTAATTTAAGGCTTGTTTTTGAAGAAGCATCAAAAAATCCATGTTTGTTGTTTCTTGATGAATGCGACTCAATTGCTAAATCTAGAGAAGACCATCAGGAAGTAGGAGAAATTAAGCGAGTGGTAAATACATTTCTTCAGATTTTGGATGAATATGAACCAACATCTGGTCTGATTGTAGCAGCTACAAACCTCACGAAATCTCTTGATACTGCATTGTGGAGAAGATTTGATGATTTGATAGAAGTACCAAAGCCAGGAGAAAAAGAGTTAGAATTTATCCTAAAAGAAACACTATCTGCTATGGAAGTAGGCTCTATTAACTGGCCTGTGCTGATCGATCAGATGAGAGATTTTTCTGCTGCTCAAGCTGTGAGGGTGGCACAAGATGCTGCTAAACGGGCAATTCTTGAGCGAGAGGAGCTAGTGATTCACGAACACTTGGAAGAAGCGATTAAAGAAATCAAGGTTACATAAACTTATTTTTTGGTATCAGGAGAACTCAATGGTTGAACGTTCTGATGGATTTCCGCATATTCAGCTCAGGTTTGCAAAAGAAGGAACTGCTGCAACCCCACCAGGAGGAGGCAGGAAGAAAGATCCTCAAACACTCGCCAATTTTGGTGACAGAGGGGGACACGGTAGTAGGCTAAATAGTTCTGTGTCATCCATAACTGCTAATTGGAAAGATACTCAAGAAAAACGAGAAGAGGAAGAGCAACCTGAGCTTCCTAAATCTAGACGTATTATCTTAAAAATAGATCCAAATCTTTTCGATCCAGAGAGTCTTAAATCCTATGGAATTGAGCTAATTGCAGAGTTAGAAGATGGATATATTATTGGTGCATCAGCAGATTTAGAACTTAGCGAACTACAAAATAAAATAGGAAAATTTATTAGGGGAGAAGGACGCAGTGGAAAAGTTGCAGAAATCTGGGATTTGATTGAAGGAAATCAACCAGAATACATTCTTTCGCCAGAATTAATAGAACATTGGGATCTAGTTAAAGATGACCAGATATACACAGTTGATGTAGGTATTGCTTGTTTAGGTATTAAATCTAAGCTGTCTGATTGTCCAAAAAGAGAAAAAGATGAAACTCCAGAACATTTTCAAGAAAGAATTAATCGCTGGATTGACAAACGTGACCTGACCTATGAAAAATGGGATGAGATAAAGTCCGAGAGAGAAAATGAGTTCACAGAATTTATTGAAAATTATCATGGAAAAATATTAAATATAGTTGATGGAAGTATTCCTCAATCAGCTAAATTACCCGATAGTTTTTCCTGTAGAATTCAAATTTCAGGTAAAGGATTAAAAGATTTAGTTCTTAACTTTCCTTATATCTTTGATGTCAGCGAAACAGATAAGTTTGCTGAAATTCTTCAGCAGGAAGGTTTATCGAATGTTGACGCTCCCCCTTTTGAATTACAACCGCCCGAATCAAATGCTCCTAAAGTATGTATTATAGATAGTGGTATTCAGGAAAGACATCCTCTTTTAAGAGCAGTAATTGATTCACCAAATTCACGTTCTTGGGTTCCTGGAGAAACTAACCAAACTGCTGACTATGTTAGCGATGGCGGACATGGAACCAGGGTAGCTGGCGCAGTCATTTACCCTATAACTATACCTCGTAGTGGAAATAAACAAGCTGTTTGCTGGATTCAAAATGCGAGAATTCTTGATGCTAAATGTCAACTACCTACGCAGCTATTTCCACCTAATTTACTGGGTGATATTGTTGAGTTTTATCACAGTCAAACAAAAACACGAATTTTTAACCATTCTATCACTGGGTCTGTTCCATGTCGTACCCAATATATGAGTGCTTGGGCGGCAGGGATTGATAATTTGACATGGGAAAAGGATATCCTGTTTATTGTAGCATCCGGCAATCTACCATCAAATGGAAAAATCGGCTTCACAAGATTATCTGTCCAAGACCATCTTGTAGCAAATCGGTCATGTCCAGATTATCTTTTAGAAGATTCTTGTAGAATTGCTAACCCTGCACAAAGTTTTCAAGCCTTAACTGTTGGCTCAATTTCTATAGCTTCTTATCATGTACTACCCTATTCTTCAATATCACAAAAGGATAAACCCTCAGCTTTTTCATGCTCTGGGTTAGGAATTTGGGATACAATTAAACCAGAAGTAGTTGAATATGGCGGCGACTTAGTAAAAGATGAATCAATACCACCTAAGATTATTTCAGGTAAAGAAGTTTGCCAAAAAGTTTGCCCTGAATTAGTACGATCGACTTTGAATGGTGGGCCAGGAGTTGCTGCTGACAATATTGGAACGTCATTTGCTACGCCAAAAGTCAGCCATATTGCAGCGCGTCTTGCTGCTGAGTTACCTGATGAAAGTTGCCTTTTATACCGTGCGCTGATAGTCCAATCAGCCAGATGGCCAGAGTGGACAATGGCAGATAATATAGAAAAACTCCACGTCATTCGTCAAATTGGTTATGGAATTCCAAATATCGATCGCGCTTTAGGCAATTCTCCCAATCGCATCACTTTGATTACCAGAGGGAATCGTCCTATCAAGGCAAAAGAAGCTCATGTTTACCAAGTCAAATTGCCAGAAGGATTGCGTAGTCAGGGAGAAGAATATGAGATTCTGGTAGAAGTGACTCTATCTTACAAAGCACAACCGCGTCGAACTCGTAGAAATCGTAGAAAATATCTTTCAACTTGGCTGGATTGGGATTGTAGTAAAAAGGGAGAAAATCCAGAAAAGTTTCTGGCTAGGATTTTGAAAGAGTATGATGCTTCAGAAAATACTGAAAAGGGAGAGACAGTTTTTCAGTGGACTATTGGCAAAAGAGCGAAAAACTATGGAAAAATTGATGGTGTTTCTAGAAGCGCGGGAACTGTTCAAAAGGATTGGACTGTTGTCAAGTCATTTGAACTCAGAGAAGCATTCTGTATTGCAGTAGTTGGACATGAAGGTTGGAACAACGATCCTGATGCTGAAGCACCCTATTCTCTAGTTATTAGCTTTGAAGCATTAGCATCGAATATTCCCATTTACACTACATTTGTAGAGGCTCAAGTTGCAGTAGAAGTAGAGCAGCAGGTGGAAATTAACTCAATATGATGTAGCTAAAGTAGATAAATGTGGATTTGCCATGACAATTCCATATCGTGTAAAATTGACTAAAATCTAAATACGTTGAGCCACTAGATCGGCAACTCAACCCCCAAAACCTCACTCTCTCAACAACCAGACACAAAATTTATGAAACTTTACCATACTCCCATTTCCACCAACTCCAGCCGCGTGTGGGTCGCCCTTTTAGAAAAAAACCTCGATTTTGAATTAGTAGAAATCCACTTGGACGGCGATCACTTGGAACCTGAATTTGTGGCAATGAATCCTTTTCATCGCGTCCCTGTTTTGGTCGATGGTGACTTCACCGTCTTTGAGTCTCTGGCAATTCTTGACTATCTAGAAGCGAAGTATCCCGAACCGGCCATGCTGCCGAAAGATCCGAAAGATTTGGCAATTGTGAAAATGGTAGAATTGGTCACAGTTAACGAACTTGGGCCGGCACTTTACCCCCTCAGTAGTGAAAGAATGGGCTGGGGAATTCCTGAAGCGCAGGTAATCGAAAAGGCTAAGGAAAAAGTCGATACTGTGCTGACATTCTTTGAAGGTTTGTTGGACGATCGCCCTTTTTTCGGTAGCACCAGTGTAACATATGCCGAGTGCGTTGCCGGTACTGTTGTTCCTTTGCTATCTTGGGTGGGTGTATCCATAGACGGATATCCCAAAATTCAAGCTTGGTGCGATCGACTAATGTCTCGTCCCTCATGGCAAAAAACCCGATTCACCGAGGCAGATTTGGCAGTTTACGCCTCTCGGAGACAAAAATTTCTCGAACAATCTCAAGCCTGATGAACAAATTCATTATCAAGGAATCGCTATTTGTTGAGGCTCAAGTTCAACTAGAAGTGAAGCAGCAGGTAGAAATTGGGTAGTGCTGCTTTCTTCAATGATGCAATTGATACAACCCTTTCTCCATAACGATTGAGCGTGTGAAAAGCAGGCGCTGATGCACCACTACCCATACTTAGTTGATGAGAGGGAAATCTCCTTGCGTAAAAATAGCCGGCGCGGCTGGCCGAACAGCCAATAAGTCCAATGCCAATCCACCTGTTGCAAGCGGTAGCCTGCTTGATAGTACAATTGTCGCGCCCCGTGATTATTTTCCAAAACGTGGAGGTAAATCTCCGAAAATCCCCATTCTCGGGCTGTATTCTCGCAGTTGTCGAGCAGTTGTTGAGCAATTCCCTGCCGCCGATATTCCGGGTGAACTGCTAAATTCGACAGGTAAGGATAGTCGGAATTCGGTATTTGCCAAGGGAATCGAGAACGCAGAGCCATTTCTATTGTTCCTGCTATAGACTGAGTTTGGTGCGATCGATAATTCTGCATTCCTGATTCCCGCGAGACTAGCTCAGCAACGAGACAAATGTAGTGCTCTGCCTTAGAACGCAGTCGATTTTTTAAATCTTCGTAAATGCCTAAACGCAACACTGGATACACCCATTCTACAAACCCCTCGCGGGAGTGAAAGCTCATGGCCAAAATATCCGCTAGTTGCGTCAAGTCATTCGATGCAGCAACCCGGATCGAAAAGCCAGAAAGTCCGGGAGTTTGTTGTTGGTGAGAAGCTGAGGAAAAAAAGGAAGGATTCACAATTCGAGGTCACTATATTAATTTTTCTACGCGGGTTACAGATCTGCCCATCTGAGAAATTTCACTTCTGGTGATAATGTAATATCACTTTAAAAAAAAGAATGTAACTTTATACTAACTCCCAATCATGATATTCGTCATTTAATATCTTAAATTTAATATCTTAAATTTAAGACGTTCAATTGTATGACTTATACTCAGAATTTATGAATGCGATTCAATCACATTCTTTTTGTAATTTACTCTAACTATAGCCTTTCTCAAAAAGATGAGGTATAACTGACAGCTTATATAACCCTTAAACCAAGAGGGCCCAAGCCCAACAACGTACCTCATCTTTCTGATAACCGCTATATTATCTGATGTAAATTGGAAGTATTCAGTATTTTAGACTAGATTTATTTCCAATAAAAACCCATCCCTTATACTAGATTTGTGGGTAGCGGGAAAGTTATTAAAAACAATCAAAAAGGTTTTAACGTCTGGTTCCCGGAAGCGTACCGCTCTCTGCTTGCGGAAATACCCGATCGAATATAATTTATCCGTTTAGCCGTAATTGACAATATCAACTATCTACTAGACTAATAGCGGGCGCGATCGCAAGTCGGATGTTGGCTGCCTGTCCCAGAACCCGACAACCCAGCTTTCAGCAGTGCTGGGCAATCAGCAAGCCCGTCCCCTCGCGAACAGGCCTTACCTGTTGCGCCGGAGGGCTAGATATTGTCCAGCGATATTGTGCTGCGATACTGTGCTGCGGGCGATCGAGAGCTTCAAAACTTCGATCGAGCGGCTCGATCGGTTTCCACAGAGTACATCCCTAGCTAAGATTAACAGATGGATGCTCGAGATAGCGGTGTTTCGCCGCAGTAATTGCCTTGGGCGTTGGTCTGGACGAGGCATAAAAAATGCCGCGCTCTGCCCAAAAAGTGCCAGTCTCACTAAAATGGTACAGCAATTGCGTCACTCGCACTTCCCCGCCTGTGTTGTCTGTCTGTCCCCCCCCCGAATATCAGTCAGGGACACAGGGGCCGGAGAGGAAAGCCATATCCTTGGCAGAATGTGAAAGTTGCTGTCACCTAGGCAGCAAAAACACAGGGGAAGATGTTGGTTGTCTCTTGTATTCTGCTACAGACAGTTTTTACACACCAAATAAAACAGGAAGATGAGCGATAATAGCACATAAAGAAAGGCAAATCCACTCACAATCGGGACGATTATTCCTATGTATTATGAGATATCCAGAGGGCAGTTAAAAGTTGCGGATTCCTATTTTCACGCTCAACATAGAGGTGAGGGGTTAAGAACACTTCCCGCAAGACGAGATTCTTGTGAATATCATTAAATAATAAAATTGGGGTGCACTACAGGCAACTGTGGCGATCGAAGAATTCGGAATTGAAAACCCATAAATTAAAAATCAAGGTTGATTCTTGCCTCGACCCACTCACAACAACTTCAGATTCACGAATTTGTGTGACACCAGTTTCAAAAAATAATGCAACTGCAGGCAAACTCCAAACTCTTATGCCATAAGTCATCCCAATCGAAAATCACAAATCGTAAATGGTATGACTCGTGCAATTGAAACCTGCGAATTCTTTTTTTCAACAGACTTATTAAATCGAACTGCCCCGGGGCACAGGAGAACGGTGCATGAATTCCCAATCAAATCCTAAGCTCAAACTTCTAATCGTCGATGACGAACCGGATAACCTCGACTTGCTTTACCGCACATTCCATCGAGACTATAAAGTGCTCAGAGCCGAATCTGGCCCCGCTGCCCTCGAAATTTTGGCAAAAGAGGGAGAGGTTGCTGTGATTATTTCCGATCAGCGAATGCCAAAAATGAGCGGTACAGAGTTTCTCAGCCTGACTGCGGCTCAATACCCCGATGTGATCCGAATTATTTTAACTGGCTATACGGATGTTGAAGATTTAGTTGAAGCTATTAATGCTGGCAAAGTATTCAAATTCGTTACCAAGCCTTGGGATGCTGAAGAACTCAGAGCTCTTGTCAGTCAAGCTGTTGATACTCACAATGTCCTGAAAGCCCGCACTAATGAACTCCGCAGGGCTCTCTCGCAAGAATCGCTGCTTTATGCCGTTACCAATACTATTCGATCGGCTCCCAATTACCAGCAAATGCTGCAAAGAATTGTGGAAACTGTCGGGCAGATGTTTGAGGTGAGTTGCTGTTTGCTGCGCCCCTTCCAAGACGGCCGGGTGGCTGATGAGTGGTTCGTTTACCAGAAGGCGGAAACTAAAGGGTTGCGGGGCGATTCTGAAGCTAGACGAGATGCTTCGACGGCCAGACTTTCGCCGGATTTGCTGCCGGATTTGGTTTGGGAAACTCTGGATGTGGAGGTGATTCAAGATGCTCAAACTGACGATCGAGTTTTAAGCTGGGACAATGAGCAGCGATTGCAGGCTTACCAAGCTGCGAATATTCGATCGAGCTTAATCGTACCGCTGTTTTACCAAATGGAACTGATGGCAGTCTTGGCGCTGCACCAGTTCGATCGACCGCGCCAGTGGGAAGACCACGAGGTACAGTTAGTAATTACGGTGGCAGATCAAGCGGCTTTGGCCCTTTCTCAGGCCAGGGCTTACGAACAGGTGCGGGCGCTGGCAAAGCGCGAGACCTTAGTCAATACTATTACTACGGCAATTCGATCGAGCCTTGACCCCCAAAATATTTTTGCAGCCATTACTCAACAACTCGGCCAAGCTTTGCAAGTTGACGGCTGCGCCCTATCTTTGTGGACAGAAGATGATGAGTATGTCCAGTGCGTTGGCCTCTACGACACAAATAGGGATACCGTGGCTGTCAAACAGGGTTTTAGCAATTCAGAGGTAGTTGCGAATCCTCCAAGCCCTCAAACTGCTGCTGAGAGTGCTGCTGCGAACCCTCCCGGCTGGGTTTTTGCCCATCCTTCCCTGCCGCAGTCTTTGGTGCCGATTCGCGGCAATCCGGTGTTGCTGCAAGTTATGGTATCAAAAGAGCCGGTGGCGATTGAAGACCTCAACGAACGCCCCGATTTAAATGTTACAGAACTGCAAGTGCGATCGCCAGCCAGGGCTCTGTTAGTCGTTCCCTTAATCTCCGAAGGCAAAATCATCGGCAGCATTTCCCTGCGCCAAAATTGCAGCACCCGCCGCTGGAACCTCTCAGACATTGACTTGGCTCAAATAGTTGCAACTCAAGCTGCTTTGGCGGTGCAGCAGTCGCGCCTCTACCAGACTACCAGACAGCAGGCAGAACGGCTTTTGGAAGCCGATCGGCTCAAAACCGAATTTTTCCAAAATATCTCCCACGAATTCCGCACCCCTCTCACCCTAACTATCGGCCCTCTAGAATCAGCTTGCGGCCGCAAAGAAGACTTACCCTACGAACAAGCCGTCATCGCCTTGCGTAATTCCCGCCGCCTCCTGCGCTTGGTAAATCAACTGCTGGACTTGCAGCGCCTAGATGCAGGACGGATGCAGCCGAGTTTTCGCCCGTGCGATTTAGTCGGTTTCTGTTACTCTACCGCAGAGTCTTTCCGCGCCTACTGCGACAAAAAAGGACTGCACTTAATTACCCAACTGCAAGACTGTCCTTTACTTTATTTGGATATTGAAAGATTTGACAAAGTTATTTACAACCTGCTATCAAATGCTGTTAAATTCACCCCAGAAGGGGGAACAATCACCCTCACAGTTGAACCAGCGGGCGCTCACTGTTTGTTGCAAGTAAAAGACACCGGCATCGGCATTCGCACCGAACAAATTCCCTATTTATTCGAGCGCTTTCACCAAGCCGAAGGTTCTGCGAGCCGTTCCTACGAAGGCAGCGGTTTAGGTTTGGCACTTGTCAAAGAATTAGTCGAACTCCACGGCGGTCAAATTTCCGTCGATTCTGTTTACGGCGAAGGTACTACTTTTAGTATTTGGCTGCACTTCGGTTCGACTCATTTGCCCCCAGAACGGGTACTGGAAATCCCCGCCGAGTTTCACGCATCCAAAGCTGCGGTGGAACTGGCAGATGTGGAGGCTGACTTGTCAGAAGATGAAGCAGAAAATCATAACTTTGAGGCTCTAGAACCGATAAATTCTGAAACAGTAGCTGGCACGGTTTTGGTGGTTGACGACAATCCCGATTTGCGCTTTTATGTGTCGGAAATTCTGCGAGAGTCAGGCTTTGCAGTTTTGCTCGCCCGCAACGGACAAGAGGGATTTGACGTGGCAAAAAACCGCCGTCCCGATCTAATTCTCACAGATTTGATGATGCCTGTAATTTCCGGTTTGGATTTGATTCGGATGATTCGACAGGATGAAGAATTGCGGGGAACTCCGGCAATTTTGCTAACTGCTAAAGCCGATGCAGATACTCGGATTGAAGGAGTAGAACGGGGTGCCGATGCTTATTTGTCGAAGCCTTTTAACGATCGCGAATTGTTGGCAGAAGTGCGGAATTTAATCGCCCTCAAGCAAAACGAGCGCCGGGTGCAGCAGTTGAACAGTTATTTAACAGAGTCGGTGCTGCGCCGATTTTTGCCGCCGTCGATGGTGAAAGCTGCTGCGGCGGGAGATTTAGCCTTGGATTTGCGCCCGGAACCGCGATTGATTACTATTTTGTTTAGCGATATTGTCGGTTTTACTCAAATGGCAAATACGCTGCGCTCGCGCCGGGTAGCTGAGCTGTTGAATGAATATTTGGCGGAAATGACTAAGGCTATTTTTGATAGTGGCGGTACGGTGGACAAGTTTGTGGGAGATGCGGTAATGGCTCTTTTTGGCGCGCCGGAGGAACTAACGCCAAACGAGCAAGTACGCCGCGCTATAGCTGCTGCGGGGCAAATGCTGCGAGCTCTGAAGCAACTTAACGAGCGCTGGTTGGAGCAGGGAATTGTGGGGGAAAATGGGGTGCCTCCGGTGCGGTTTCGCTGCGGTATTCACCAGGGTACTGCGGTTGTGGGGATGTTTGGCGGCCCAGATCGATCGGATTATACTGCGATCGGGCCGAGCGTGAATATTGCCGCCCGTTTGCAAGAGGTGGCGGAACCAAACTCTGTGCTGATTTCGGCGGCGGTTGCAGATTATGTTGAGGAGAATCGAATTGTTAAATATAAGCCGCTGCAACTCAAGGGAATTGATGAAACTGTGTTGACTTTTATGCTGAATTGTGATTAGTTATTGGTTGTTTGTTATTGGTTGTTTGTTATTGGTTATTGGTTATTGGTCATTGGTCATTGGTCATTGGTCATTGGTCATTGGTCATTGGTCATTGGTCATTGGTCATTAGTCATTAGTTGTTTATTTGGTATTATAGATAGCAGGTATTTGGTCGCTAGAAGCTGCGAATACTCTCCTGGTTGCTGAGCGAGGAAGCCTCTATGATGACTGTTTGTCAGGGGTGCGATCGATTTCTTGAATCGCGAGTTCTTGGATGGTCATCGCGGCATCTGGTGGAGGATTGATACTTAGAGTATAACGAGTCTCGATCGCTATGAGTAGGGAATTGGCGATCGCAACTCCTAGCATCATCGCAGTGTTTGGTATTTGGTGTCAGGGGCGATCGGGCAATCTCTTCCTCTACACCTATAGCGAGTCTGTCGTCTGGATAGTGGTGAGTTATAATGATAACTATGGTAAGATCAAGAGACGAATCGTTAATGTGTGAAATGAGTGTGAGCAAGTGATTCCAGAATTCGATGAAAACGGCAATCTACCACCGGGAGTTCATTTCTGTGAATGGGAGGAGTTTGAGGAGAGATTTGGTACGAATTTTAAAAGAGAGAACCTGATACGGGGTTTGAGACTGGCAATGACCCAGTTAAAAGAAGCGGGTGCTAGAACTATCTATATTAATGGTAGTTTTGTTACCATAGAACCAAACCCTAATGACTTTGATGCTTGTTACGATCGCGAAACTCTAGATAGGGAGTATTTGAGAATGAATGCTCCTAGATTGTTCAATCATTCCGATCGAAATGCCCAAAAAGCTAAGTATAGAGGGGAGATTTTTCCCTCCGACGAACCTGTAGGCAATTACGGTCAAAATTCCTTTGAATTTTTTCAACTTGACAGAGACAAAAATAAGAAAGGAATTATAGCGATAGATTTAATGAGGTGGGAACCATGATCGAAAATGAATTACAGTATGAAGTCAGCAAAGAATGGGTAGAAAAGTTCAACAAAACTATAGCAGCAATGGAGCGAGATGAAGAAGCAAAAAGAAAGGACTTTCCCAGATGGGAATCCGGTCGAAGTGTCATACAATGCCATTTGGATCAATTACATGAAGAAATAACTGAATATGAAAGATTGATGGCGTGGGACAAGAGCAAGCCGATCGAAATTGTAGTTGAGAATTTCAATAAACTGTCGGATGCTTTAATTAAAGCTCGAATGGCAGCTAAAATGAGTGAGGAAGAACTAGCGGAAACTTTGGATATTGACCCAGAACGCATCAAGGAATACGAGAAAAAAAATTATCAAAGCGCGACTTTGACGGAAATTCTTGATATTAGCTTGGCTTTGGGTTTGGAGTTTAAAACGGCGGTAATGCAGGTAGATTTTGAGGAAATAGAGTTTACCAAGCAAACAGTAGCAGAACGGCGCAAACGAAAAAGGGAGAAGGCAAGTAAAACAGCCTAAAGATTTGGATGATTTGGTCAAGAAAACTGCTGAATATGTCGGGTTGGTTGGCGGTGAATTAGATAAGGGCGATCGCTCTTTCATTTTAGGCGATCGCGCATCTGAAACAACAAAGGGCGATCGCACTCCGCGCAATCATGGCAGTGTTTGGTATTTGGTGTGAAGGGCGATCGCTCTTTCATTTTAGGCGATCGGTCATCTGAAACAACAAAGGGCGATCGCTCTTTTTTAACTCAAGCATTGCAACTCGTAAAATCATCGCAGTATTTGGTATTTGATTTGAAGTGCAAGATTTTTTATTGACTATTTGATACGACTACTCTGGTGGATCGATATCTAAAGGCGCTTGACGGCGGTGGCGAATGTGTAATATCGCGACGGTATCCTCCTCCACCACAAACAGAATCCTATAGTTTCTTCCTTTTCCAACCCACAGTTGTCGAATTTCCCTACCAATAATGGCAGCTTCGGGTGCGACTGAGCAACGGTAAGGAAACTGTTGTAGAGATGCGATCGCGTCTTGAAGCTCGTAATACCAATGATTTGCAGCATTAGCACTCAAATAATTGTACATCCAACGATAGGCAGTTTCAATGTCAGCAAAGGCGGGTGGTTAAATTAGGACTTGATAACTCATAGACGGGGAGGTATGTTGAACTGCTGCTGTAGGGCTGTCATAGCTCGATCTACTGGTATTCCTTCACCTCGATCGAAGCTTTCAAGTCCTTTGCGAATGCCGATGATTGCTTCGAGGTAATCGATGCGATCTAGCAGTTGTTCGTAGGTATTGAGTTGGGGGTGTAGAGGCGATTTGAGCGATCGCACCAAGCTGAGAAGATCCGCCAGCACTTCGTCAGGGGTGCTATCGATTTCTTGGATCAGGAGTTCTTTGATAGTCATCGTGGCATCTGGTGGAGGATTGATACTTTGATTATAACGAGTGTCGATCGATATTTTATTTTAGGCGATCGGTCATCTGAAAGAAGAAAGGGCGATCGCGTGGGGGTGAGAAACTGGCTTTCTGAACAAAATCTTGGCTGGGATGCTTTAGTTATATGAGAAACCCGGTTTCTTGAAAAAGGGGCAATTTTTAATTAGACTTAGGCTTTTTTTTGAACATATTAAAAAGTGCTTCACTATACCAATCTCTTATAGAAAGTTCTTCCTGTACCAAATCTTCTAAATCATCTCTAATAGCAGCTATAAGCGATAGTACAGTTCGCTCAACTTCGCAAGGATTATTATGAAATTTATAGTCAACAAGATGATTCCATTCATCTCGAAGGCGCTCAACTATCATTTCAGAATAACCTGATTTCTTTCCATGAAATGACTTATGAATTTTTTTAGGCAATGGAATTATATTTTCTGCCCCATTCATATTTATATTTGTTATTTTCACTGCCTGTTTTATCAGTTCCGATTTATCCCAAAGATGCACTGGAATAATATGATGGTCTATGAGTTCTGTAGTTTGAGGCGTTTCTCCTCGTTCGAGAGCTTTAGCTATTTCTGGATCTATTTTCTCAGATATATGCAAATGCGAGATCAACATAACAAGGTCTAATGGTGAACTAAGTTGCTCTCTCTTTACAATTTTACCTGTTTTAGCATCTTTGATAAGAAACTCTTGTGCATATTGATCGTACATCATCGAATACTCACCAGGCTGAATATTGTACCTGTTATGAAAGACGGAGCCTGGTGTAACCACCTGATTTGTCCACTGTCCCATTCCCATGAGATTACCCTAATTCACCACTAAGTAGTTTCAAAAGCAACAGAAAAAGTATTTCAAGTTCGTTTATATCCAAATTATCTCTCACAACTTGAGAGCGCAGTTTTGAGCGATCTAAACCTTTGATTTTGCGGATAACTCTTTTCTCTTCAGGTTCTAGCTTATTGCCATTTTCAAGTTCTTCAAACTGTTTGTTAAACTGATTAATAAGGTCTTCAACCGTAGCATTCTCTAACTTGTTTCGGAACTGATTTGGATCGAATTCAGGTTGCTTCTTATCCCAAGGAGCAGGGATAGGATTACGACCATCACCTAACCAAAGGTCAAGAAGCCAAAATATTACTCCAACTGAAAACATTGAGATCCAGAACCACCATTTGATGATTTTTCCAAGAACTTCAAAGACCTTACCTGATATTTGCAGGAACTTTTCGCTGAAATCTTTTGCTTTTTCTGGCTTTCGATTCTCGGTCATCTTACCTCCTAAGTTTGTGGCTTAAGTGAAAACTAAAAGTGGATCAATATTTGTAAGTGGAACTGAAAGTTAGCATGGGGCGTGTTCCCGAAGGGTGTTATAGGCGATCGCTATTCGTATAATCTTTACATTAGAATAGTAGAAATGGATAAGATTGTGAGTGGAAAAAGAGGTTGGGTTTCCTTGCTTCAACCCAACCAATAAGTAAGGGCGATCGCACTACGAATTTTGCTAACGTATTGCGGGATCGTTATGAACCAGGAAAGTTGTTTCCCAATTGTTGTTGTGAGGAACTACTCGAACCATAACAGGAGATCCACGGAAAGGATTTTGACAATATGTCTGCTGATTATGTTGAGGCGATCCAATAATACATTTTTGCTGGAGTGTGTTTAATCGCTTTCCATCATCTTTGAATTCTACTTCTCCACCAACACTAACAACCTGTGTTTCTATTTTAGCAGTTACTTTTCCAGAAAATGATGCCCCTTGAATCTCTTGAGCAGTGTACCAGAAAACATCAGCCCCACTTCCACCTTTATATTCAACAGCGAGAGCATTACCGTATGTCCATGTCACCGACGGGAAATAACAAGTGACACGTTCTCGATTACGTCCGCTTCGACAAGTTCCCTCTTGAGGGCTATCAATTATTCCAGGAGCTCTTGATGACGCAGAGATAGAGATAGCCGAAGTAGTCACTATCAATCCTGCGATTAGTAATGAACGCATTGAAAAGGTGAAAAACCGCCATACTCGATTTTTTTGATATGCTGTTTTCATTTGCTGGTTCCTTTTTTGACGGATAACTATTTTTTCTATTCTTAGTGGAAATCAATTTTGAAAGCTAATCCTTAATTAGACAGCCACTGCGTTAGAATACACCATTAAATTGGATAGAACTGCAACTAATCAATCCTTACGGTGACGCTTTATACTTCTCCTATAATCCCTATAAATCAAAGCTTTGTCTAGCCCAAAAATGTTCAACTTTGTTCCCAGTCTGCCTCCAGCGATCCTTAATTTAATTTAAATTTGTATCAAAATGTATTAAAATGTAGTAAAATTCGAGCTATAATACAAGCCAACTAATAGTTGCTGAGCCAAATGAACCTAAAAGAAGCGTTAAAACTAGCAGACAAAATAGTCTTCGAGAAAACTGGTGCACACCTAGACGACGTACAGGAAGCGGTACTAAAAGGCACTGTAGAACGTGAAACATACAAGCACATAGCCAAAGATTTTGACTGTTCAGCCAGTAGTGTGAGGAAAGTAGGCTCAGAATTATGGCAGATACTTTCAGAAGAGTTAGAAGAAAAAGTCAGTAAAACGAATTTTAGAGCAGCTATGCAGAGGTTACAAAACTCGAATCTTTTAAACTTTGCACAAAACGTGACACAAAATGTGACAGGTAGTTTCAACATTTGTGGAGAAGCTAGACACCCGCCAAACATACCAAACTCACACCCACCAAATCAACAAACATCGCATCAAGATTTAAGCGAGATGCCGGAATTAGGTGCTTTCTTCGATCGCACTTCCGAACTCCAAACCCTCACAACCTCGATTCTACAACAAAACAGTCGCCTCATAACCATCATCGGCGGACTCGGCACCGGCAAAACATCCCTAGCAGTACAACTCGTACAACAAATAAAAGACGAATTTGAATACGTCATTTGGTGCAATCTCGACACATCACCCACCCTGGGTGAATTTGAGGCCAACTTAATCCAGTTTTTCTCGCAGTCAGACAAGCAAGATTCACCCACAACCAACCAGAAAGCATTACCCCTAATTAAATATTTACAAAAACATCGGTGTTTAGTAGTCTTAGATGACATTCACAATTTGTTCAGCAGCGGCGAATTAGCAGGAAAATATCAACCAGAATACGAAGAATATCGCTCTTTATTCAAAAAAATCGAAACATTTTCTCATCAAAGTTGCTTCCTGCTAATCGGTTGGGAACCACCCAAAGAAGTTCCTCAACTCACCAGCGAAAATACTCCCATTCGTATTTTACAACTCACAGGCTTAGACACTGCGGCCGCGCGGGAAATACTGCGAGATAAAGGATTAACAGAAATCGAGAACTGCGAAACACTCATTCATCGCTACCAAGGCAATCCGTTATGGTTAAAAAGCGTTGCGACTCTGATTCAAGACTTGGGAATTGGCGCGAATGAGTTATTGTTAAATGATACCATTTTGTTGCCGGAAGATTTGAAAGATTTTTTACAGCAGCAGTTTAGTCGCCTATCCGAACTAGAAAAACAAGTCCTCTCTTTGTTTTGTCGGGAAAGTGAACCAGTCAATTTGACAAAATTACTAGAATATGGCACTATGCGATCGCCAGATTTGCTCAATGCGCTGCAATCTTTATCGCGGCGTTGCTTCATTGACAAAACAGGAAGTTTTTATACTTTGCCACCTGTCTTGAGGCAGTATGTCCAAGAATTTATGATTTAACTGTTAAAAATCGCCTAATATGGTGTTGACTTTTCTCGGTCTTTTGCTGTACTATGAGAATGTATATAGAATAATGGAAATAGTGAGTTTTTTATTTTTAAGTCTCCAATTCCCATTATAAATAAAGTATATGTCAATTTCCAAGAATTTGCAATACTAAAACAATACTTTTTTGCCGCCGATCGCACTTAAGCACCAATCAATGAAATATTCTGCATCCAGCCCCAGAAACAACAGCCAAACATCTCGCTTTGACGGATTATCTTTGGACGATCGCAATCCCGACTTCATAAAACTAATGCTGCCGCTCTGGGAATGGCTGTACCGCTACTATTTTCGCGTCCAAAGCGACGGGTGGCACCACGTCCCCGCACGCGGAAAAATGCTGATTGTCGGCTCTCACAACGGGGGAATCGCCGCTCCTGATATGTTTATGTTCCTATACGAATGGTTCCACAGGTACGGTACGGAACGCTTGGCCTACGGATTGATGCACCCGACGGTTTGGGACGTTTCTGCTGATATTGCTGGTATGGCGGTGCAGTGCGGTGCAATCAAAGCACATCCGAAAATGGCGATCGCAGCTTTGCGAAAAAATGCCCCGGTTCTGGTGTATCCTGGTGGCGCCGAAGATACTTTTCGTCCCTATCACTTGCGTAATAAAATCTACTTTGCCGGACGTAAGGGATTTATTAAGTTAGCATTGCGAGAAGAAGTGCCAATTGTACCAATTATATCGCACGGTGCCCACGATACTTTAATAGTTTTGGCAGATTTGTACGAAGAAGTTAAGCAATTGCATGAATTGGGGATGCCGTGGTTGTTGGGCATCGATCCGGTAGTATTTCCGGTGTATTTGGGATTGCCTTGGGGGCTGAGTATTGGGCCTTTGCCAAATCTGCCTTTTCCCGTGCAAATTCGGACTCGCGTGTGCGAACCGATTGTGTTTGAGAGGTACGGTAAGGAAGCTGCGGGCGATCGCGATTATGTTGATGCTTGTTTCGATCGAGTTACCACCGAAATGCAACGGGAATTAGATTGTTTGGTTGGAAATTGAGAATTGCCTAAAGTATAAATACACAGGTTTGTAGTAAGGACTTCAGTCCTTTGTCTGAGGGATTTTTATCAGTAAGTTTGTAGTTAAAAGTTCGGTCTCGTCGAGTTTTATGAGGACTGAAGTCCTCACTACGAACCTGGTTTGTAGTAAGGACTTCAGTCCTTTGTCTGAGGGATTTTTATCAGTAAGTTTGTAGTTAAAAGTTCGGTCTCGTCGAGTTTTATGAGGACTGAAGTCCTCACTACGAACCTGGTTTGTAGTAAGG
>NZ_JAHREU010000085.1:0-5457 GCF_020883145.1 Microcoleus sp. CAWBG27 | reverse complement strand
ACTTCAGTCCTTTGTCTGAGGGATTTTTATCAGTAAGTTTGTAGTTAAAAGTTCGGTCTCGTCGAGTTTTATGAGGACTGAAGTCCTCACTACGAACCTGGTTTCCCGATCGCCTTTACCGCAATTCTAGGATGAAAAAGAATCGTCGGTGGTTCAATCATGTGTAGCACTTCCAAAAAAGCTTGACAAACTTTCGCATCTGTAGTCAACGCTTTTAACACCAGATCCATGTAATTAATTGTCAGTCGCGCAGCCAGGTTTGGTTTCGCACCCTCACTTCCCCGATAGCGCGAATCCTGACTGATCGCAAACGTCCAAGGAATAGTATGCAATTTTGCAAGTTTTTGTTGAAAATGTCGCCCAAAGCTTGTTAAATCGCCTTCAGGATACCGCTGACGCTGTTTTTGCAGACATTCATCCAGCATCAAAGCATCCAATCCAGCAACCGTCATTCCTTGCCCGTAAACTGGGTTGAAAGCACAAACTGCATGGCCGACAATTACCAAGTTTTCAGGATAACGGGATAGGCGTTCGTAGTGGCGCAAACGGTTTTCTGTACCTCGATAACTATACACAGGTGCGATCGCCTTTGCATCTTTAATCGCATCATAAATCACCGGGGTTGGCAGACTGCGCGCAAATTCTACAAAACCTGCTGCGTCTGCGGGCGGATAATCGCGATCGCCCCCGCCGAGAGTCACCAGCCAGCGATTCCCCTCGATCGGGAAAATTGCACCGCCGCGAGTGCGAAATGGCGGTGCAGTTGACACAAATACAGGCGCTGTATCTGACAATTTACCGCTGGATTCATAGATGCGGGTAGCATAGCCGACAAAAGCATTGATAACTGTTTCTGGCGGAGATTCATAGCCGAGTTTTTTCAACCATTTAGGTGTTGACGAAACTTTGCCGCTAGCATCGACTACTAAATCCGCATTCAAATTCTCTTCATTGATGTTACCTGGGTTTTGGCGATCGCGCTTCCTCACCGACACCCCAGCAATCGCCGTGCCCTGAGTATTCGCCAGCAACCCTGTTACAGTCCCTCCTTCCAGGAAATGCACGTTCGTATTTTCTGTCAAGCGACGGCGAATTTGGCGATCGAGTAAATCCCGACTGAACATAACTAAATCATCTGGATCCGGGGTAAAATGTGTCGCCCAACCTGCGGGACTAAACCAGGCGATCGACTTCGGATCTAACCTCGGAGCACCAGCAGCTATCAGTTCGTTTTCTAAGCCGGGAAACAATTGTTCTAGGATGATTTTTCCCCGAGTCAAAAGGATGTGCAGGTGTCGGGATTGAGGAATACCGGGGCGGGGTGCGGGTTTTTCTGGAAAAAAATCTCGTTCGATAACAGTTACGCGATCGAAGTGTTTTGCTAATACTCTAGCGGCCAACAGTCCTGCTAAACTGCCGCCAATAATAATTGCATGACTTTCTCGTGGCATCATTCCATCCTTTGAAGGTTAATAACTAATACCGTGTCCGTTGAATTCTCGGCGATCGCAAGAAGGTACGTAGTTGCGCTTCAGCGCTCTTTTCTAGATCTATAAGAGCGCTGAAGCGCAACTACGTACCTTTCAGTTGTGTTCGGGACTGTAGATATTGTGAATGTGTTTCAAAGCAAGTGTTTCGTTGCGTTAAAAAAATCTACTTCACAAACCAAACAAAACTGGCATAGCACAATTATCCCTCAATCAACAGCAGGCCGCAGACATATCTATACACTTCCGACTGTAGGGGGATGTTTTAGCTCGTCAATAAGGCGATGCTTGCCTTTAGGGGTACGAGACTAAAACTATACATTCGCCGATCGCGCCGCACCCACCCTTTAACGAGGAATATACGAGGAATATACTATGTTTCAAAATTTGCCAATTAATCCACAACTGTATAACATCGGGTTCTGGCTGGCTCAAGTGCCTGTAGAACAGACTACAACAACAACAAGCAGAGTAGAAGATGCAGCACTCCTTTATTCCGGGCCGCAATTTTTTATCGCCTTAATATCTGGAGTCGTGCTCGCCTGCGCTTTCCAACTCTTGCTGACAAATTTGTCAGTAGCCGCAGGCCTTTCCTACATCGGACAATCCCACGACGATGGACACAAATCTGATAGCAGTAGTCCCGTCCGCCACATCGGGCGCAAAGTCGGTACCTGGACTCTAATCACTGTCACCATCGCCCTATTCTTCGCTTGCTTGCTAGCAGTTAAGCTTAGTTTGATTAGCAGTCCCGGTTTAGGTGCGATCGTCGGTTTAGTCGTGTGGGCGGCCTATTTCTCACTGCTGGTATGGGTGAGCTCTACCACCGTCGGTTCCCTGATTGGTTCCGTCGTTAACACCGCAACATCTGGCGTTCAAGCTATTTTCGGCACCGCAGCCGCAGCCCTCGGCGCCAAAGCAGCTAGCAACCAAGTCGTCGCCACGGCGAAAGCAGCAGCAGCAGCAGTGGGCCACGAGCTCGGTAGCGCGATCGACCCTACAAGCTTGCGGGAAAACGTAGAAGACTACATCCAAGCCCTCAAACCGCCGGAATTAGACATCAAAGCGATGCGTAGCGAGTTTGAAAAATTGCTCAACGATCCGCAACTCAAAAGCATTGCTGGCGAAAATTTGCCGAATCTCGATCGCCAAACTCTGGTAGATTTAGTCAGTTCGCGATCGGACTTGTCAAAACGTGATGTCAACCGCATCGTAGACCAACTCCAAGATGCTTGGAAACAAGTAGGAAAACAAGACCAGAAATCAGACGGCATCGCCCAATTGATAGATTATCTCAAATCAGCAAAATCGGGAGATTTGCTCTCAGATACGCTGACAAGTAGGGTAGAAAAAGTTCTCGGGAATCTGGGCGGTCAAAATTCCGGACAAAACCCCACAATGATGTCCCAAGCAACGTCAATGGCAGTTAATGCTTTAATGGGAATAGTTTTGGGTCGCACGGATATTTCTGACTTAGATGTGGAAAAAGTAATTGGTCAGCTCAAAACAGCTAAGGACAAAGTTAGCCAGCAAGCTGATAAAATTACCGCTCAAGTCAAAGGCGAACCAGAAACTTACAGCCCAATTCGTGCCGACGTAGAAAACTACTTGCTCAACACTTATTCGTGGCAGATGAACCCTACCGCGATCGAGCGCGAATTTCGTGACGTGCTCTACGATCCAACGGCAGATCCGGGAACTGTGCGCCGCGAATTGGAAAAACTCAATCAGTCCAAGTTTGCCGAAATCCTGGCAAGTCGAGGCGTTTTTACCCAAGACAAAATTAAAGAAATTTCCCAGGAATTAGAAGGAATCAGACAGCGAGTTTTACAAACTGCTATTTTTGCGGAGGAGCAAGAAAAAGCTCGCGATTTGCAGTGGCGCTTGGAAACTTATTTGAAGCTGACGCCGAAAGCAGAACTGACAGCAGCAGGTATCGGAAGCGATTTCAAGAAAATTTTAGAGGATTCTGATGCGAATTACGAACAGTTGCGCGATCGGCTTTCTCCATACACCCGCGATAGTTTCGTGCAAATCCTCAGAGGTCGCGAAGGCTTCGGCTTCCAAGAAGTAGAACAGATTGTTAAAGAGTTGGAAAGGACGCGAGATGTAGTTTTAGCAGATGCTAAAGGTCTGCAAGAAGCAGCGCAAGTCCGACTAGACAATCAGTGGCAAAAAGTACAAGAATACTTGAAGTCTACGGGCAAAGAAGAACTCAATCCCGAAGGGCTCAAGCGCGATTTCAAAACGCTGCTGGACAACCCGGAAGCGGGAATTTGGGCGCTAAAAGCTAGAGCTTCTCGGTTCGATCGCGAAACTTTGGTAAAATTGCTATCTCAGCGGAAAGACCTCAGCGAAGACCAAGTAAATCAGCTTCTCGACAGTGCCGAAGAAACTTGGCACAGCGCGCTGGAAGCACCGCAAAAGCTGGCAGAAAAAGCTAAGGATCAGTACGACCAAACTACCACCGCCCTGGCAGATTACCTGCGAAAGACTGGCAAGGAAGAACTCAATCCTGAAGGGATTAAGCGGGATTTGACCAAATTGATGGAAAATCCCAAGGAAGGGGCTTTAGCGCTGCGCGGCCGCCTTTCTCAGGTCGATCGCGATACTTTGGTCAAGCTGCTTTCTCAGAGAGAAGATTTGACCGAGGAACAAGTCAATCAAATTATCGACCAAGTGCAGGAAACTCTAGGATCGATCGTGAAAGCACCGCGCCGTTTGGCGAAGCGGGTGCAAACTCAAGTCCAGGATTTTCAGAGCATTTTAGAGGATTATTTGCGAAATACGGGCAAGGATGAATTAAATCCCGAAGCCATCAAGCGGGACTTGCAACTGCTGCTACACGACCCAAAAGTCGGCGCTTATAGTTTGGGCGAACGACTGTCGCATATCGATCGAGCTACAGCCATTTCCCTGCTGTCTCAGCGCCCGGATATTTCGGAAGAAGAAGCGACTCGTATTGTCGATCAAATTGTGTCGGTGCGCGACCAATTTCAACTGCAAATTCAGAAAATACAGGAGCGCGTTCAGTCAGTAATTGACGGGGTTCTGGGAAAAGTTCGGGATTACCTCAATTCGCTCGATCGCCCAGAACTAAATTACGAGGGTATCACGCGGGATGTGCGGAAGTTATTTGACGATCCGCAAGCCGGATTTGATGCTTTGCGCGATCGCCTCGGTCATTTCAACCGCGATACTTTAGTAGCCCTAATTAGTTCGCGCGAGGACATTTCTGAAGCAGATGCGAACCGCTTGATCGACCAAATTGAAAAAAGCAGAAATACCGTCTTGCAAAGAGCAGAACGCTTGCAGCAAGAAGCGCAGCTTCGCCTCGAAAGCATTAAATTGCAAGCCGAAAAACAAGCCGAAGAAACCCGGAAAGCAGCGGAAGTTGCATCTTGGTGGCTGTTTTTCACGGCTCTTACCTCGGCGGCTGCGGCTGCGGGCGCTGGTGCTTTAGCCGTCATCCGGTAAAAAAAGAGTTGATTTGCGCGATCGGATTTCTAATAGTGCCTGATGTGAGTTTCTACTGACATCAGGCACTATTTTTATCAGCCTTCTCAAGAGCGGTGAGGTATTTGTGGTAAGCTCGTGTCCGCTCGATTCACTTTTATCAAACTGGTTTGATCGTTCGGACTTCAGTCCTTTCTTGGATGCGGACTAAAGTCCTCACTACGAACCGTCAAACAAAACATAATTGTTATCACGCGAATCAAGATCGGTGAGGTTTTTCTGGTAAGCTTATGTCGCCTCGATCCACTATTGTAAAACTGGTTCGATCGTTCGGAATGCAAGTCCTCAGGAAGAAGGACTAAAGTCCTCACTACGAACCGTAAAACAAAAGTAAACTACCTACACCAAGTCGGAGTACCGACTATGGAGTAGGCTTTTAGTAGCCCTGCACCAAATCGAATAAACTAGGTTGGAAGTACTCGACGATCCGACCTAGTTCACACGACAGGTACGA
>NZ_JAHREU010000084.1:0-26625 GCF_020883145.1 Microcoleus sp. CAWBG27 | reverse complement strand
AATCCCTAACTGGGTGATGCGATAATTGCACAGATTTCTGGGTGTTTTTACTCACTATTATCTCGGATAATTCACTTTTACCCCCTCAAGCAGTGTATGTGCCAGTTGGGGGTGCGGAATGTGGGCTCAAAGAAAAAATGCTTTCTCTATTCTCTCCCTCTGTGTCCTCTGCGGCCTCTGCGGTTTAATAATTCCGGTAAAATTGTAGGGTGTGTCGCCACCGACAATCTCTAACTCAACACCAACAATCTGATAGCGACGCACCTCTGCTTATGCACCCATACCATCACAAAAACAGTTCGTAGTGTGGACTTTAGTCCGCAACATACTGCGGACTAAAGTCCACACTACGAACCTGGACGATCGCACTCAAAGAAAAAATGCTTTCTCTATTCTCTCCCTCTGTGTCCTCTGCGGTTTAATAATTCCGGTAAAATTGTAGGGTGCGTCGCCACCGACAATCTCTAACTCAATAGCAACAATCTGATAGCGACGCACCTCTGCTTATGCACCCATACCATCACAAAAACAGTTCGTAGTGTGGACTTTAGTCCGCAGTATTTTGCGGACTAAAGTCCACACTACGAACCTGACTTATTGCGGTCAATACTTGATATTGTCGATTATCAAAACTCAGCCTCCATCTGCCGCACCACTGTTAAAGCAGAATAGGAAACACCGGCGGTTCCTTCTCCGGGATGGGTGGAGTCGCCGACTAACCACAAGTTTTTAATTGGCGTGCGGTTGGCAAATCCGAAGGGGCCGAAGGTTGGTATTCGCTGGCCGATGCCACCTACAACGCCTCTATCGCGCGCTGTGTAGCGGGCAAAGGTGCGAGGTGTTGCTGATTCTTGGTGTACAATTTTTTCGGGTGTCAAATTGAAATATTCGCTCAAACGCCCGATCGCCCCTTCAGCGTATTTTTGCTTCAATCCTTCATAATCAACCGAATTCCACCACATTCGAGTATCAGTAAAAGACGAAGCGATAATTGTCGCCATTCCCTGCGGTGCTCGGCCGTCGCCCGCATGACTCACAGAAACAAATAATGAATTATTCTCACCAATCTCACCGTCGTAGTCGTAGAGAAACTGAAGGTGCGGGGGACAATTTTCTGGAATTGCGCTTTCATGCACTCCCAAATATATCACAAATGCGCCGGATGCGGGCGGCAATTTATCAACTCGATATTTGTAGCCTGCCATTTGATTTGGCAGTTGGTTTGTTGTCTCGGAATTATCTGTTAAAGTTTCTAAAACAGACTCGCTTGACATTAATTTAACTAGATTTTGGGCTGTGACGTTGGCAACAATGCGATCGCCAATTTCTGTCCAAACTTCGCCTGTTTTTTGATTGCGAATCACTGTGCCGGTGGCTTGGCCGTTAGTGGTGACAATACTTTCGACTGTATGCCGCAACAAAACTTTGCCGCCGTAAAGCTCGATCGCACTTACGAGGCGATCGCTCAACACCTGCATACTTCCTTGTAAATGATACAATCCTTGCGGCTCTTGGCTTACTCCCAAAGCCGTGGCCGCATACAGCAGCGCCGTTTCTTCGGTATCAACTTGGGAGTACAATTTTAACTGCAAATCTAGAAAAGTTCTCAAGCGCAAATTGTCGCCCAAACCGCACAAGCGCAAAGCATCTCCCACCGTCATAAAAGTGAAAGGCAAAGTAATTAAAGTATCGGGGCGAACTGCTTGAATTAATTGCCAGAAATCCCAGAAGTTTCTCGGCGGTAAAACTGGATCGCGCCCTTGAAATTTCCAGCTAGCTTGGAACAATGCAGACAATAATTGCCAAAAAGGTTCGCTTCCGGGGAATTGTCGCTGTCTTTCTTCCTGCCATTTTTGCGGATCTCGCCAAACGCTAATGGGTGTCGTTTCTCCCGGCAAAAATACTGCACAAGCAGGATCGCAGGGTGTGGCGGGGGGAAGTTCGATGTTTAATTCTGAGAAAATTCGGTGGTGAATGCCTCCGGGTTCCAATCCTGCAACCTGCGTCGCGCCGACATCGAAGGTAAAGCCTTTGCGTTTGAAGGTGGAGGCGCATCCTCCAGGGACGATCGCCTGATCTAAGACTAACACTTTGTATCCTCTGTGGGCGAGCAGGGCTGCTGCTGTCAGCCCGCCGATGCCGGCCCCAATTACTGTGACGCGGCCCTTGGTGTCTGTGGCACTGGATTTGCTTTTTGGGGTGCGATCGGTCATCATAATTTATTTATTGTAATATTTCTTAATATTATGCTCATATTTTGCCCGAAAAAGCTTCTCAAAAAACGGTTCGTAGTGCGGACTTCAGTCCGCAGCATATTGCGGACTGAAGTCCGCACTACGAACGGCACTACGAACGGATATTATCGCGATCGATCTGACACAATATGACACCCACACTCCGGCAGGGACTTAAGTCCCTGCCTCAAAGTGAAAGTCCTTGCTATGAGGACTCAAGAACTTATAGGTTGTACGGAAGAATACTCTTGCATACACCTCAAGAACTCATTACTCCTCATAGCGAGGACTTTCGCTATTAGCCAGGGACTTAAGTCCTTGGCGGTTTTTCGGGTTAAGTTGAGATTAATGGACACGGCACCCAGTGTCCCTAGTGGCAGGTGAACTTTAAAGAAATGGTATTAGAATCAGAAACGGCGCCACTTATTTAGATAAGCTTCGCCAATCCCAGCCACAGCTTGCATTTGAACTACCTGTTCCCGTAAAGCTTTGATTGTTTTTAGCTGTTCTTGAGACTGTTGCTGCAAAGCCTCGTAATTTAGCTGTTTCGCAGCACTTTGGCTCAATTGATCTTTTAGAGAGTGGAACTCGGTCAGTTGAACTTGCAAGTTGCCGATCGCACTTGACTTTTCGGCTAACTCGTGCTGCAAAGATTCGTAACTTGACTTCGATACAGTTTCCTGCAATTGGCTTTCGAGATTTTGCTTGTCGGCTAATTGCTGCTGTAAAGATGCGATCGCACTTTCTTTTTCGCCCAATTGATGCTGCAAAGATTCCAAATCGCTCGACTTGGAGGCTAGTTGCTGCTGCAATTCGTTTGCCCAATGTTCTTTTTCGCCCAATTGATGCTGCAAAGATTCCAAATCGCTCGACTTGGAGGTTAGTTGCTGCTGTAATTCGTTGCCCAAATGTTCTTTTTCGGCGAATTGATGCTGCAAAGATTCCAAATCGCTCGACTTGGAGGCTAGTTGCTGCTGTAATTCGTTGCCCAAATGTTCTTTTTCGGCGAATTGATGCTGCAAAGATTCCAAATCGCTCGACTTGGAGGCTAGTTGCTGCTGCAATTCGTTTGCCCAATGTTCTTTTTCGGCGAATTGATGCTGCAAAGATTCCAAATCGCTCGACTTGGAGGTTAGTTGCTGCTGCAATTCGTTTGCCCAATGTTCTTTTTCGCCCAATTGATGCTGTAAAGATTCGTAACTTGACTTCGATACAGTTTCCTGCAATTGGGCTTCGAGATTTTGCTTCTCGGCTAATTGCTGCTGTAAAGATGCGATCGCACTTTCGCCTTCGCTCAACTGCTGCTGTAAAGATTCGTAACTTGACTTCGATACAGTTTCCTGCAACTGGGCTTCGAGATTTTGCTTGTCAGCTAATTGCTGCTGCAAAGAAGCGATCGCACTTTCCCGTTCGCTCAACTGCTGCTGTAAAGCTTCGTAACTTGCTTGCAAGGGATTTGACTGTACGCTTACCGAGTCCAATAGGGTTTCTGCCGTTATAGCGTCATTAATGTCGCTTTTTTCGGATGTTTCCCCTTCCAACTCAGCGGTCTCGACCGCAGTTTCTTCACCTTTTTTCCAAGTGACACTAACTTGACTCTTGTCCTTAGAAATATCCAGAGCGCCTTTTGCCAAGCGTTCTAGGAGTTCCGACCTTGATATTCCCAGCTTTCGAGCGATCGCGTTCAATCGATCGGCACTAGAAGGAGTCAGCGAAAGTCCGACTTTGACTTTGCTTTCTGGATTTGAACTAACTACATTGCGATTTTTTTTGACCATTGGCATTTTCCTCATGCCAACCTACACTTATTAGTATAGTGGCTGAAGCTTCTATTAAAATCAATTTTTGTTACTTACCAATTGTGGCAGCTTCCGTTCCCAATCTAACAAAAAACTGTGAATGTACTCGCTTAGTCCATTCCTCGCCGCAGAAGCGCTGCAACATTCCCAGGCCCGGTTTTTTTTCGGTACGATACGGCAGATAGTACAGTTGAGCTGGTTAGATAATATCTAACTTTGAGCTACCTGCCACGGGTTGGGCGCGATCGACCAAATCCAAATCAGCAGCCAGATAGTCTTTGAACGCTGCAAAAACGCGAGTTTCCACAACTCTCACTAACATGAGGTACGTATAGGGCATGGGGCATGGGGCATAGGGCACAGGCATCGCCCGCATACCTCACACCTCACTTTTTTGAGAACCGCTGTAGTTTTGTGCAAATCCTCAAAGTCAGCACAGCTTTCGGCGTAGAATTTGAAACGGCTGCGATCCGGGTAGATTTTCTGGAAATAGAAGCCGTTAAAAAAACTGTAGAAAAATGGCAAAAAGTATAACATCCAATCCGGTAGCATCGGAATTATATACTACCCACTGCCCTGTCCTCGCTTGTCATAAAGATTGGGCAGTTTAACTTTGCCGCAATCCCATCGCCACGAACGATCGCACCAGAAACTCTGGATCGTCCACTTTCGTCAACAACATTGGTAGCGCCACCGCAGCATCGCACTTTCTCAAAGCAGCGATCGCCCGTAGCCTTTCTTGAGAATCCAAACTTCGCAGCGCTGCTTCGATTTCGCTAATTTTCATAACTCAATTAAAATATATTTTTGTTACTTTTCTTTACAAATTTACCAATTATTGCCGGATTTTGAGAAAATAAAAAAAAATTACCCATCGAATTATGTCTGCCAATTTAGAGGGGTGCATCCCAATTTTGCAGGGGGCGAAGTATTCCGGCAGATAATTTATTAGTGATAAGCAGAGACTTACTGCCGTCAGGTGCTTCGCCCCTACGGATATATTTGCAAAAATGGGATGCTCCCATTTAGAGGTGCAGCCCGTTTCAATAATCTGCGATAAAATATGGCTCCTAAAAAGTATTCCAAGAAATCTCAATCCAAAGGTGATATTGAAACACCGGAAGAAAAGCAACAGCAAAATCGAAATGACTTATTTCCGGTTGTCGGAATTGGAGCCTCTGCGGGTGGATTGGAAGCCTTTATGCAACTACTGAACCATTTGCCGATCGATACAGGCATGGCATTTGTAATGATTCAGCATATGCTGCCGACTCACGAAAGTTTGTTGAGCGCGATTCTGGGTCGATCGACCCAGATGCAGGTGCATGAGGTGACAGACGGGATGGCCGTAGCACCGAATCAGGTATACGTCATCCCCCCAAATGTTAGCATGAGCATCGATCGGGGGATACTAAACCTAAGACCCCGGGGCACGGGACGGGGCGTATTTATGTCCGTGGATACCTTCCTGTTGTCCCTCGCCGAAGAACGGGGGAACAAAGCCATCGGCGTCATTCTGTCCGGGGGTGATGGCGATGGTGCCCGAGGATTAGAAGCGATTAAGGCCGCCGGCGGTATTACTTTTGCCCAATGCGAAGACTCGGCACAAGTCAGCACTATGCCGAACACTGCGGTGGCGACCGGTCAGGTAGACTTTATCTTGACGCCGGAAAAAATTGCCCAAAAAATAGCAGAGATCGCCCTTCATCCTTACATTGCCGATCGGGCTTCGACACAATCAGCCACCCAGGAAGACACGATCGAAACCAAAGATGCGATCGCCACGATCTACAGTTTGCTGCACACCGCTACGGGAGTTGACTTCACTAACTACAAGCAAACCACCTTGAAGCGGCGGATGCAGCGGCGGATGTTGCTGTACAAGCTCGATCGGATCGAGGATTATGCCAAATATCTCCAAAACACCCCGGCAGAAGTAACGGCGCTTTATCACGATGTCTTCATTCACGTCACCAGCTTTTTTCGCGACCCCGAAAGCTTTAAAGCCTTAAGCAGCAAGGTTTTTCCGGCAATCGTCAAAGATAAACCGCCGCAAACACCGATCCGAATTTGGATTGCCGGCTGTGCGACAGGCGAGGAAGCTTATTCGATCGCCATTTGCTTGCTAGAGTTTTTAGCAGATCGAGCTACTAATCTGCCGATTCAGATTTACGCCACAGACATCAGCGAAACTGCGATCGTCCACGCCCGCAAAGGCTTCTATACGTCGGGCCAAGTCGCCGATGTTTCGCCCGAACGCCTGCACCGGTTCTTCGTTCGAGTCGATGGCGGATACCAAATCGCCACGCCCGTGCGCGAACTCTGCGTTTTTGCCAGACAAAATTTGATTAGCGATCCGCCGTTTTCGCGGATGGATTTGATTACCTGTCGGAACGTGCTGATCTATCTGGGAGCCCCGTTGCAGAAAAAACTGCTGCCAATGTTCCACTACGGACTCGGCCCCGCCGGCTTTTTGATGTTAGGCACTTCCGAAACGGTTGGTGACTTTGCAGAATTGTTTGCGCTATTCGACAAAAAGCACAAAATTTATGCTAAAAAACAGCAGTCGCATTGGCTGGGCATAGATTTAACTACCAGCAGCTATCCTGCGATTGCCATCAATACTTTACCTGTACAGACAGAAAAGTTGGACGAAATCGAAATAGAAAAAGAAGCCGATCGCATTGTTTTGAATCACTATGCCCCAGTCGGGGTGATAATTAACACTGCCAGCGAGATTTTGCAGTTTCGGGGACAGACGAATGCCTACCTAGAACCGGCACCCGGTAGGGCGAGCTTAAATTTGCTAAGAATGGCAAAAGAAGGATTGCGCCTCGAACTGCGGGCTGCAATTCAACAGGCCAACCAGCAGCAGTTGCCTGTTGAACGAACCGGCTTGCAAATTAGAGAGGGCGAGAGCCTGCGGCAGGTGAAAATTAATGTAATTCCATTCCCAGCCGGGGCTGCGAGTAAAGACTATTTTTTAGTGCTGTTTCAAGACGAGCAGCAGATACCTGCAATGGCTACTGCTGCCGACGATGGTAGAGTCAACAGCGGCGCCAAAACCGATGAAAGTTTGGAGATTGCAAGGCTGCAACAGGAACTGAAAACCACAAAAGAACACCTCGGAGCGATCGTCCAAGAGCATCAAGCCGCCAACCAAGATTTGAGAGCCGCCAACGAGGAGATTTTGTCGAGCAATGAAGAGTTGCAAAGCATGAATGAGGAACTCGAAACCGCCAAAGAAGAGATTCAGGCAACCAATGAAGAACTGAACACGATTAATGACGAATTGCAGCGGCGCAATGTGGAATCAACTAAGGTCAGCAACGATTTGCAGAACCTGCTGGGCAGCATCAATATTCCAATTCTGATGCTGGGAGGAGACCTGCGAGTCCGCCGCTTTACTCCCGCAGTCGAAGGCATCTTCAACTTGATTTCTAGCGATATCGGGCGGTCTTTGAGCGACATCACTCACAAGTTGATCGTGCCGGACTTAGAGCAACAGATTTTAGAGGTGATCCGCACGCTCAATTTGAATGTTCAGGAGGTTCAAGATCGAGACGGTCATTGGTACGATTTGCAGATTCGACCCTATCGGACGATCGACAACAAGATAGACGGGGCCGTGCTGGTGTTGGTAGATATCAACGAACTCAAACAAAGCGCCCAGCAGTTGATGGAAGCGAAAACTTACGCCGAAACGATCGTGGAAACCGTGCGGGAACCGCTGCTAGTGCTGGATCTAAACCTGCGGGCGATTACAGCAAACCATGCTTTCTACCAGACGTTTCAGGTGATGCCCGTCCAAACAGAGCAACGATCGATCTTCGACCTGGGTAACGGACAGTGGAATATTCCCAAGTTGCGATCGATCCTAGAAGCAATTCTGGCAGGAAATGCCGAGTTTCAAGATTTTGAGGTCGAGCATGAATTCGAGCAGATCGGGCATCGAATCATGGTGCTGTCGGCGCGCAAAATGCCTCCGATCGGCGATACACAGATGATTCTGCTGGCGATCGAGGATATTACCGAGCAAAAACGGTTAGAGACACAACGCAGCCTGCTGATGCAAGAACAATCCGCTCGGGCGGCGGCAGAGTCAGCGAACCGCGCCAAAGATGAGTTTTTGTCGGTGTTGTCTCACGAACTGCGGACGCCACTGAATGCGATGATTGGCTGGGCGCAGTTGTTGCAGATGAAAACATTTGACGAAACCAGAATCGAAGAAGGGCTAAAAACGATCGAGCGCAGCGCCAAAGCACAAAACCAGCTCATCGAGGACATTTTAGACGTTTCGCGCATTACCACAGGCAAGTTTCGGCTCAACCCTTATCTAATTGAGCTGAATCCACTGGTAGAAAATGCGATCGAGGTAGTTAATTTAGCAGCACAAGCCAAAAATATTCAACTTAAATCCAGCCTCACTCCTTTAACCCCAAAAGTGTTGGGCGATCCGAGCCGCTTGCAGCAGGCGTTGTGGAATCTACTTTCAAATGCAATTAAATTCACCCCAGCCGGAGGCAGAGTTGACATCGAATTAGACTGCATAGATGGCATGGCTCAAATCCAAATTCGGGATACTGGTAAGGGCATTCACCCTGATTTTCTCCCCCACGTGTTCGAGCGCTTCCGTCAGGCGGATAGCAGCTACACTCGAACCGACTCGGGATTGGGACTAGGGCTCTCGATAGTCCACCATTTAGTAGAACTCCACGGCGGTACTGTTGATGCAGAAAGTTCAGGTGAGGGACAGGGGGCAACGTTTACCGTGAAGTTGCCGGTGCGAACAGACATAGAAGGAAGTTCGACGCAGAGAATTTTAGAAGCACTAGATGCGGCAAAATGGCCCGCATTGCCGGCGGAGATTCCATCATTGGCGGGTGTACGAGTTCTGATTGTGGATGACGAATTAGATATGCGTCAGTTATTCACCACAATTTTGGAGCAGTATGAAGTTGAAGCTGGCGCGGCCGCATCGGCAACTGAGGCTTTGTCAATGTTGACGGCAAATCCTGAGAAATATGATGTACTTTTGTTTGATATTGGAATGCCGGAGCAAGACGGTTATTCTCTAATTCGGCAGGTTCGGAGACTGAGTGCCGAGGCTGGGGGACAAATTCCTGCTGCCGCGCTAACGGCCTATGCTAGAGATGACGATCGGCTAGAGGCGATCGCAGCGGGTTTTCAGATCCATGTCGCTAAACCGATCGAGTCAGTTCAATTGGCTGCGATCGTGGCTGCTTTGGCCGATCGGGTTTAGATAGGGCTTGCTGAAAAAGTGTACGTAGTGGAAAAACGAGACTACACAGCTTAAAAAATAGTACTGTGCGTTCGCTCATTTCAAACAGGTAAGGGGAATTAAAACCCACATTCCGCAGATGTGGGTCTGATTTTTTTATCAGTTGTAAAAACTTGGAAGCCAAACACTTTTGGGCTGAAATTATGCAGTGTTAGCGTTACAGAAGCTTGTTAAATTTAGCTAAATAAAGTAATTTGAAATAATTGACTTTTCCTCACATATTCACATTGCTTTTTATCGCGATTAATCCCACATTCCGCAGATGTAGGTCGGATTTTTTATCAGTTGTAAAAACTTGGAAGCCAAACACTTTTGGGCTGAAATTATGCAGTGTTAGCGTTACAGAAGCTTGTTAAATTTAGCTAAATAAAGTAATTTGAAATAATTGACTTTTCCTCACATATTCACATTGCTTTTTATCGTGGTCAATCATTGTTTTCAAGCAAGACAATTTATGCCAAGAGCAAATTATCTTGACTAATTAATGCAAATTATCCATAAATATCTACACCTCGAACTCAATCGTTATTCACTTGAAAACATTAAATAGTATTGACAGCAATACTTGCCTAAATGCCGTAAGATATCTTGACGTTCTTGGGTTAAATTGCTGACCTGCTTCGCTCCATTTATCGTCACTAAATGTACCGCCTGAAACATCTGATATATCCAGCGCATTGTCGGCTTATCGGTCAATTTCTTTACCTGATTTTTCACTTGCTCGTTGGTAGCTGATAATTGTTTTCTCAATTTCCTTTGTGCCAGGTTATGTACTAACAAACACAGTCCCATTATCATTCCAATTGCTTCAACTCGCTCCGGCTTTTTCACGAATACACTCGAAGTAAAAAATAAAGGATCTTTGATAAATCTAAATCCTCTCTCATTACTTTGCTGCGCTTTGTATTCCGATAATACCTCTGAATTACTCACTGCTTCAGTATCTATAGCAATCCTAAATCATTTTCATAATTCTTGTAGGGGGTTCTTAAAGAACCCGGTTGCCCCGATAGATAGGGGGTAGGCACGGGGAGTAGGGGTCGCACTACCCCTACAAATCTTGATGAATCATTTAGGATTGCTATAAGATATTTGTAGCTAATATAAATCTCCCAGCTTTGACTTTTTCCGCTTCTATTGCTGAATCTCGGGGTTCTATTTCACCCGTTACTTGATAGATTTTTGTCTGTGTTTCGCTCGATTTTTTGAGCTTTTTTTGTTGTTTTAACTGGCTTTTCTTGAGATTTGATTTCTGTTATTTGGTGATACTTCCATGAGTCTGATAACTTTTTTATCGCAGCTTCTGCATCGGGAATACAAGCAAAGTTTTGTGTGGATAGCTTACGCAGTGTGGCTTTTGCTGATTCTAACTGTTTCTCTACTCTCTTGACTATTTTTTTGAGATCTGCTTGCTTTCTGATTTCACTTTCTATTACTAGCCATCTTTGCTTGATGTTGGCATACTCACTGGTTCTAGTTGCTATTTTATAGCCTTTTATTTGAGAGTCTTTCCACTCACTCTCTTCTATGTTGCAGATTTTATCTTGAGCTTCTTTTATGCTTAATGGTACTCTGGTTATCCATTTCATTTCAGACAAAAGCCGACAAATTTTCTGCTGTGTATAAGGCACTGTCTGCTACACAGATTCCGTCAAATGTCCATTGTTTTTTAAATTCTTTCAATCTCGCAACAAAGACACTTTTATCATCGGCGTTTCCGTCATCTATTTTGAGATACAATGGTACGTCTTCATCTCCAGTTACGATTGTTTCCATCATAAATTGTTTGAGGTCTGGTCTTTTATCTCTTGAATAGCGGTGAACGATTTTTATGGTTTTCATGTCAGATTCTATATCCTCAGATTCTATCTCAGCTTCCTGGCTTTTTCCCTGACAGTTTTTGTATGCTCCTTCTACTGATATTGAACTGCTGTCTAGGTGAACACTTTTCATTCTACTTGAAATTTTAGAGCCGCTTTCATGGCAATTGCTGTGAATAACTTTGTCGTTCCAGTTTGGTAATATTTGTCTAATGCTCTCCCGATTCTGTCATCATTTAATTGTTCGGGTGTTACTCCTTTTCCGATTAGATATTAGTAGTGCTTTTCCCTCAAAAAATGTGTCAAATAGGTAGATTGGGGCGCTCAAAAATCCCAATCCGTTCAAAATCATTGCTTTCATTACTTGTCCTGGGCTTAGGGTTTCTTTACTTCTTATTCCCACTATTTTGTTGACGAATTCTACCAATTCCATTTCATCTATTATCCCTGCTACTATTCCTAAATGGTCTAAGTTTACGATATTTATAGCTTCAGATGGCTTTTTCATGGTTTTAAGGGTTGCTCTACTTGCACCAATTATTATATCTTAAAAAAGCCTCAAATGATTGCAGAGCAATTATTTTAGGCTTTGAGGATTCTGAATTCTTTTGAAATTAAATCCGATCGAATATCTGCGGAATGTGGGTTATAGCGGTTCTCACAAAGATGAGGTACGTTGTTGGGCTTCAGCCCTTTTAGTTTAAGCGGTTATCGAGCTGTCAGTTATACCTCATCTTTTTGAGAAAGGCTATATAAGAATATTCGGGCTAAATTTAAATAAACCCGGCGGTTGAAACCGCGTCTACACAGACGAAACCAGCCTCCGCGGGTTGAAGATTTTACCTCTTCGTCCACGGAGGTGGACATCGTTTGTGTAGCCGCGATTTCCAATCGCCGTGAATTCTAATCGCCTTTAAAGTGATTTAATATTGAGGAACAGAAGAATCTACTTCTTGACTCCAAGCAGTAATCCCGCCCTTAACATTAATTCCCTCAATTCCGGCTTCCTTCAAAATGCCCAAAGCCTTCGCAGAACGGCCGCCCATTTTGCAATGTGCAATCAAGCGATGTCCGTTCAACAATTCTTTGACTTGTTGAACACCTTGGCCGTGTTCGATATCCGGTAAAGGAACCAAAACTGACCCAGGAATTTGAGCAATTTGATACTCGTTAGGATTGCGAACATCTAACAAGACAAAATCCTTGGCGCCACTGTCGATTAACTTTTTAAGTTCGGTGACAGTCATTTCAGGAATTTTCTGTTGTTCTGCTTCCTCGGCTTTAGCTTGAGGAATGCCGCAGAATTGTTCGTAATCGATTAACTTGTCAATTACCGGGCGCACAGGATTCGGCCGCAATTTCAGTTGGCGGAATGTCATATCTAAGGCGTTGTACAGCAACAATCTGCCGCTCAAAGTTGTACCTTGACCTAAGATGATTTTGATAGCTTCCGTGGCTTGAATGCAGCCAATGACTCCAGGTAAAACTCCTAAAACGCCGCCTTCCGCACAGGAAGGAACCATTCCAGGAGGCGGGGGTTCTGGGTACAAATCGCGGTAATTCGGGCCGCCTTCGTAGTTGAAAACTGTTGCTTGTCCTTCAAATCGGAAGATGGAACCGTAGACGTTGGGCTTGTTCAAAAGCACCGAAACGTCGTTCATTAAATAGCGAGTCGGAAAGTTGTCCGTACCATCGATGATGATATCGTAGGGAGTGGCAATGGCGATCGCATTTTCGGAACTAACGCGAGTCTCGTACAAATCAACTTGACAAAAAGGATTGATTTCTAAAATTCGATTTTTCGCCGAATCAATCTTCGGCTTCCCAACCCAAGAAGTGCCGTGAATTACTTGGCGCTGCAAATTGGAATGGTCTACAACATCAAAGTCTACAATCCCAATGCGGCCAACACCGGCGGCTGCTAAATACAGCAGCAGCGGCGAACCGAGCCCTCCCGTACCGACGCAGAGCACGCTAGCTGCTTTGAGACGCTTCTGCCCTTCCAATCCAACTTCTGGCAGGATCAGGTGGCGAGAGTAGCGTTCGTATTCTTGTTTGTTGAGCTGGATCTCGTCCAGATTAGGATTTAGCATGATATTCTGTTATACGCCGATTTTGAATTACATCCTATCTGAATCTTTCCCATTTTTGCGTGTTTGTTGTGTTTAGTAATTATTTCTTAATCTGAGTCGGTTCGATCGCGATAATTTCCTCTGCTTGAAAGTTTCCCTCTGCGTCAAGACTCCAACTGCGGAGGTCTTCTGAACTGCCTTGCCGCACGGACACTATGATGTAAGAGTATTGGGCCCAGGCCATTTTGCGATCGCACTCCGAAGGCACTGCGGGACAATCTGGGTGAGAATGGTAGATGCCGACGATCTCTAAATTGCGATCGCGCCCGTGTTTCATCGCCCGCAACATATCTTCAGGCTTAATAGCATATCTGCGTCTTTCTGTCAAGCCTGTTTGTTCAGGCCAATTCTCCTGGGCTTGGGCACTCCAAGCATTGTCAGCCGGCCAAACTTCTACTAAAGTTTTAATATCGTCAGTGATTGTACCTAACAATAAGCCGCAGCATTCTTCTGGATAAGTGCTTTCGCCGTGGCTGCGGATGGATAATATTTGTTCGGGGGTGAGTGCGATATTTTGCATTTTTTATAGGCTTTTTTTAACGAACCGCGAAGGCGCGAAGGACGCGAAGGAAGAGAGGAGAAGGGAAGGGAAAGTTTTTATATAACTAATGTTAAATAAACCCGGTTTCTTTTTATAAATCTTGAGTTTATTAACGAAGAATTCCTGAAGAAACCGGGTTTATAATGCCGTGCGTAAGTGCTGGGCTATTTAGCTTTCAATTGCTATTAAGTCGGAGTTTGCTGCAATTCGGGACGTTCGTCTGGGACGATCGCATTTTCGACAGGACACACCTGCAAACAAATGCCGCAGTCTATGCAGGTATCGAAGTCAATCCAAAACCAATCGGTGCCTTTGACGTTTTTGCCGGGGCCCGGGTGAATGCAAGCAACCGGACAAGCGCCGACGCAATCAGCAACTCCTTCGCAGATATTTGTAACGATAGTGTGGGCCATGTTTCTATTTTAGATTTTAGATTTTAGATTGGACATTATATCATGTCTTTCTAACTACAACTGTACAATCGGTTCGTAGTGAGGACTTTAGTCCTCTGGTTTTTTGCGGACTAAAGTCCTCACTACGAACTTTGCGGACTGAAGTCCTCATTACGAACCTTTTTAGAATTTGATTCTTTTGGTTTTTTGCGGACTGAAGTCCTCACTACGAACCGTTTTTATTGCTGGTAATTGGTTGGACGCGATTTTAGGAATTAGGTTTCAAATCAATCCTAGTTTACTGTTTCAATTGTTGGGACGCCTTCGGCATTTATCCAAGCAATTTGACCGATTCTGCGATCGCGCGCGTATTCCCTGGCTTCCTCTTCTGTCTCCCGACTCTCCAAATCTATCTCCACCCGCACTAGGGGAGTAGACTCTCGGAGTTTGCGGGCATAATCAAAGGCCGCCGCTGCTGCTTCAGATGTTTGAGGTACCACTAACCATTCGCTAGCTGCTGTTTCTGTGGGCAATTGACCCTCTGTCAACAAAACTTGGTGCAAATCTTCAATATTCAGACAAAAGCCGATGCCGGGGGAATTTTGCCCTTGGGGGTCGAACAGTCCTAGCAGTTGGTCGTACCGTCCGCCTTGTCCTAATACTCGCTGTCCGCTTTTGCTGCTGCTGACAACTTCAAACACTATTCCAGTGTAATAGTCAAAGGTTTGAATTAAACTCAAATCGAGATGGATGTGAGATTTCAGATTGGGGATTTTTGCTTGACATTTTTCCAGCAGTTCGATCGCACTTTTGAGTTCATTTAATGCTGCTTGCTGCGGCACATCTAAATCCAGCTTCGCCACAATCTCCAATACATCTTCTGGGCGGCCGCGCAAGTCAAATAACAGCAGAGCTCTTTCTCGCAATTCGTCCGACAGTGGCAAAGTTTCCAAGGCTATGCGATCGAGATTGGCGATCGCCGATCGCACTTTTTGGCGCACGTTTGGCCCAAACGGTTCTAGCAAACTTGCAGTTAAGCCCGCTTCTCCCAGCACCAAATGCCAGTCATCTATTTCTAAGTTTTGCAAGCACTCAGACAGCAGCAGCAGCACTTCGGCATCCGCAACGCTGCCCCCCGCACCCAACAGTTCTACCCCCGCTTGATAGAACTCCTGTTGCCCGCCTGAACCCGTATCTGAGCCTTTGCGGAAGACATTGGCGTTGTAGTAGAGGCGTTGGGGCTGCCAATTTGTCCCGGACATCCGCATAGCAGCCGCCCGGGCGATGGATGCTGTCAATTCCGGCCGCAAGCCGAGTTCTCCATCCTCGGCGTCTTGGAGTTGAATTAAGGTCGATCGGTCGATCGCGCCCCCAGCCATCAACGTCTCCAGCCTTTCTAGAGTAGAAGTAATAATCCGGTGATAGCCCCAGCGGTGAAACACCTGCTGCAAGCGCCGTTCGATCGCGATTTTTTGAGCAACGTCAAGGGGCAATAAATCTCTTGCACCCGATGGGGGTTGGTGAACCATATCAATTTTAGATTTTAGACCTTATATTTTATACCAATTTCAAAAAAGAATGCGATTTCAGGCAAGTTCCCAACTCTCACCAATTAATTATTCCCCATTCTTTAATTGAAAATCCTATTTGATTGGACTTAGAAGCTTGGCTTTAAAAGGCGTTGTTAAAGTCGAACGCCACCACCCTAACATTCGACTTTAACAAATTAAAGTATCAACAATACGCTTGGGTTCGGAAGACCGGGCGCTTGAAACCGCCCTATTATCTTTTCAACGATGATTCAAAACTGACAACTGAACAACTAAGAGGGCGGACACGCACCATCCACCGCCCCTACCACAGGTCAACTGACAACTTATCATTTCTTCTTCCCGCCAAACAAACTTGCAAAAAATCCCGGTTTCTCCTGATCTTTTTTATCCTTTGCGGAAGCTTGTTCCAGCTTTTTCTTCACCTCCAAAGCCGTCGGTTCTTCAGAATTTGATGCCAAAGCTTTTTGCACCTCAAGTTTTGCCATTGTGGCTTGATTTTGTTGAAAGTAACACATTGCTAACAAACCGTGAGCTCTGCTGTGTTTCGGTTCGCGCTTTACGGCTTCTTTCAACTCCAAAGTTGCTTTAGCGTAACTTTTGCTCTCCATGAATCCTTGAGCTCGGACACAAGCTCGATCTGCCAGCGAGTCGTGATCGACTATGGGTTTGGTCGGTGGTGGTGGAGTTGGGGTGGCTGGGGTTGATGGTTTTGTTGCTGTGGTAGTTTGGTTTGTGGCTGTTGCGGGCGAATCAGTGCCAACCTCACAGCCCACGGGCTCTTTTGGGCGCACACCGGTGCCAACCACACCGCCAAGGCGCTCTTTTCGGAGCAAATAAACCATGTTTAGTTCGCTAATTTGATCGATCGCATCTTGGGCTTCTTGAACCGACTCGTACTGCTTGAGAGCGAGTTTGCCAACTGCTGTTTTATAAGCTTCTTCCAAATCTTTAGCGGTAGCTAACTCTTTGGCTGCTGCGCTTTCGATTTGCATTTTTGCTTGTTCTTTAGCAACGCGCTTGGCGATAGCTGCTAATAGCAGGTTGTATTCTTTGCGATCGCTTTCCTTAGAGAATTTGTTGTAGGCGGGATTGACCACTTTTGACAAAAATTGGTTGGCCCAATCTTTATCCGCTTGGTCTTCAAAAGAGCAAGTATCCGAATGCAAGCGGCGGGCGATTTTCATGTAGCGCTTGCGGATGTCGTTAAACTCGGCATCTAAGGGAACTCCCAAAATTGCGTGCTGATCTGTAAACTCGTACTTGAACAGCCCTTTTGTCATTTCAAAAGACATAACTTTTACTCTCGCTTTCCTGACCTTTGACTATTCTTTAATGTAGCTTGACTTCAGGGGTTGTGACCCCCGTACTATCCCTGAGTCCTTGCTGTCGAAGCGTTACCTCCAGGAAGATAAGGGCGGAACTGAAAGCAATGCACCGCTGAGTTCGGCGTGTATTTTGCCGTTTGTCGCCAAAACCCGACCCGAGCTCATCTCAAAGGCACCGCCGTCATAGGCTGTAACTTGACCTCCGGCTTCAGAAACGATGAGTACACCGGCTGCTACATCCCAAGGGGAGAGTCCCCGTTCCCAGTATCCGTCCAATCGCCCGCAGGCTGTATGTGCGAGGTCTAGGGCTGCGGAACCGCTGCGCCGCACGCCTTGGGTAAGGTGGGTGAGGTGACAGAATTCGGCATAGTTATTGTCTGCTGTTTCGCGCCGATCGTATGCAAAGCCAGTCACTAGCAAGCTGGTTCTCAATTCTAAACTTTGCGAAACTGCGATCGGCTTACGGTTGCAGGTTGCGCCCAATCCTTTGCCAGCCCGAAACAATTCGTTATGTAAAGGGTCGTAAATTACGCCAATTTGTGGTATGTCGTCGATTAAAAGCCCGATCGACACAGCGTAAAAAGGATATTGGTGAGCGTAATTAGTTGTACCGTCCAAAGGGTCGATCGCCCACAGGTATTTGCTAGTTGCATCCCCTAATTTGCCCGATTCTTCAGCGAGGATGGCGTGTTCGGGTACGTGGCGGCCCAGAATTTCTAAGATGACGGCTTCTGAGGCTTTGTCGGCTTCTGTAACTAAATCGCCCGATCGGCCTTTTTCTTGAACATTTTCTAATTTGCCGCAGAAAGATTGCAGTACGGAACCTGCGGCGAGGGCTGCTTCGGTGGCTATTTCAAGGAAGTTTTGTAGTTGATTGTCTATCATTATGAAGGAAGAAGGAAGAAGTAAGAAGTAAGAAGGAAGAAGGAAGAAGGAAGAAGTAAGAAGGAAGAAGGAAGAAGTAAGAAGGAAGAAGGAAGAAGGAAGAAGGAAGAAGGAAGAAGGAAGAAGGAAGAAGGAAGAAGGAAAAACGAACCGCGAAGACGCGAAGGACACGAAGAAAGACGGAAAAAAGAAGAGGGAGGAATAATCTCAATGAAATGACTAATGACTAATGACTGCTGTTCGCTCTTCGGGGACAGCACTCTTGACTACTGTCAACTGATTAACGCTGTCAACTGTCAACTGTCAACTGTCAACTGTCAACTGTCAACTGTCAACTGACTATTTCCGATTTTGCTGTCGGAATTCTGCGGGAGTTTGGCGCAAAGCTCGTTCTGGATTCCACAGGCCTTTACCCATGAGTCTCGCCCATTCTTGAGCGTTGACGAGTCGTTGTTGATATTTGGTATTGCGCGATCGCACGGAGGCCAAAACGTAACCTTCTTTGACTAGCAGTTCGTTGAGCAAAATTTTATCTTGCCACAAATACGCTAGTTTGCGATCGAACTGGTCTTTCTGTTCGATGTCTGATTCTAACAATACCTCTTTCCCCCCAATTAGCTGTTCTAATCTTTGTTTCGCTGCTTCTCCCCAAGGCTGCTGTTTTAAATCGGGTGCATCAATCCCAATCAGCCTGATTTGTTCTAATAAGGCGATTTTGTCGGCTGTACTGATAACTTCGATGGTTTGGCCGCTGATAGCCCTTTCTACTTTGGCGATCGTACCTTGGGGCATTTCTGGTTTTTGGCAGCTAGCTAGCAACACGCAAAGGACGATCGCAAATAACCGATAAAGCATTGGGAATTGGGAAGTAGTAATTGGAGAATTGAGCGAAGCGTAGCGGAGGGAAAATCAAACTTTTATGTTTCCGAAATAAACTTTTTTCCAGTGTAGTGCTGTCCTCGAAGAGCGATCGAACATTCCCGATCGGGTTATAATTCCGATTTAACCGGATTTGCTCTCATTCTTCATCCAACGGCAAACCGACTTTCACTTTACCCTTACCGAAATAGCGGCCGAATTGCAATTCGTACACTTCATCTTCGTCTTGCGTCTCTACCTCAATATTAGAACGGGGATAGCAGACGCATAGCAAAGCATAACCCTCTTTTTGCAGTTCCACAGAAAGTCCCATTGCTTCAGGCTGGTGCAGTTGTCCCGACTTGACGCGCACCGCACAGGCTGTACAAGCGCCGTTGCGACACGAAAAGGGCAATTCCACGCCTTGGTTTTCGGCACTTTGCAGGATGTACCTGTCTTCGGGTACTCGCAGAGTGTGGCGATCGCCCGTTTGTCTGTTATGAATTTTAATTGTGTAGGAGCGAGTCATAGGGATTTTAGATTTTAGATTTTAGATTTTAGATTGGACTTGGGAGACAAAATCCTTGATATGAAAGCGTTTGCGACACAGGGCAGCAGAATTTTACTCGCCCGTTTAACACCATACCCACATTAAACAACAAATTTATGCCGTTACCCCTTCCCAAATCAGATTTGTTCTGCTAAGATAGTTTAGCTGTGGCTGAATGAATTCATTTAGCCCTGGAGAGGTGGCCGAGCGGTTGAAGGCGCACGCCTGGAAAGTGTGTTTAGGGCAACTTAACGAGGGTTCGAATCCCTCCCTCTCCGTTAAACAAGCTGTTTAGGCAAAAACAACAGCTTGCAAAAAATCTCTGGTATGAGATAAATATTTCAATTCGATCGCCCCTGAGTTTTTTTGATAAAGCCTGGGGCGATGCCTTTATATTTTTGAGTGTAAATTAGCAGTTGTGACGGATCGGGCTCCCATATTCGGTACGTTGTTGGGCTTTAGCCCTCTTAGTGTTTAATGATTGGCGTTGCTTAATCAGGGCATGAAAATGGATAACTTGAAAGTTCACCTATATTAACTGACTGGCTTGTTCATTTGGCGTTGCTGAACTATGGTATGATAACACGATCGTCGGAGTGTCAAAAATCACACACATTTAAAAGAAATATTATGCAATGCCCGGAATGTCAGTCAACCCATATCAATAAAAATGGTCACAAAAAAGGCAAGCAAAATCATATTTGCGTCAGATGTAAAAGACAATTTATAAATGATTATCAATCTCAAAAAGGATACTCGGCAGAAGTGAAACGCGAATGTTTAAAAATGTATGTTAATGGCATGGGTTTTCGAGCCATTGAAAGAGTCAAAAATGTACATCATACTACAATTATTAATTGGGTAAAACAAGCTGGAGAAATCTTGCCAAATTGTTACGAGGAGAGAAACGACTCCTTCGGAAAGAGAATTAGATGAGTTACAAACATTTGTCGGTTCAAAAAAAAACTTGCACCTGGCTGTGGACGGCGGTAGACCATTTTAAGCCAGGTATTTTAGGATGGGTTTTAGGAGACCATAGCGCCAAAACTTTTGAACCACTATGGGAAATTGTTAGTAAATGGAACTGCTACTTTTATGTGACAGATGGCTGGAAAGTTTACCCAAATTTTATTCCGGAGGGAGACCAAATTATTAGCAAAACCTATATAGCGGTTTTCACAAAGATTCGCGGACGTTGTTGGGAAGAGAGCCCTCTTGGTTTAAGCGGTTATATAAGCTGTCAGTTATACCTCATCTTTTTGAGAAAGGCTATATAGCGGTTTTCACAAAGATTCGCGGACGTTGTTGGGAAGAGAGCCCTCTTGATTTCAGCGGTTATGTAAGCTGTCAGCCATACCTCATCTTTTTGAGAAAGGCTATATGACCAGAGTTGAGGGTGAAAATACAAGACTCAGACATTACTTGGCTCGACTAAAAAGAAAAACTCTTTGTTATTCTAAGTCGTCACAAATGCTAGAACATTCAATTAAATTACTAATTCATTATCTGAAATTTGGAGATGTTCCAATTCCCAATCAAAATACCAGAAATCATTTTCGGCTCCAATCTCGAATTTTTTCTGGTCTCATACCCTGATTCAGCAACGCCGATAAATTGTATAGGGTGCGTCGCTGTCAGATTTTCAATCTTTAGTTCGGTATTCTTCATAGCGACACACCCTACAACTCGGCGGTTGAAACCGCGTCTAGACAAACGAAGTCTGCCTCCGCAGACTAAGAATTCTACTTATTTCCAGGCTCTGCCTTCAATTATCGTCCACAATCGAGGTAGAGCCTCTAAACATCGGTTCCCAGGCAGAGCCCGGGAACCAGGAAAAAGACTAAAGTCTTTACTACAAACGATCTTGTTTCTTACCCTAAAAAGAAACAATCAAGTAACCGTTCTGGAATTTAGCACCCGTGACAGATTTGCCAGTTAGCGCCGGAGGAAGCAAGATATTGCGCCGCTGATCGCCCGCTTCGATCGTCACTTCCGGCCCAGATTGAATCAATTTAATTTCTTTCTTGTCAAACCCAGGCAAAAACAAACTAACTAGACGCTGTGCAGTGTTGATGTTAATTGGTTTAGGAGCTTTCCCAGCTTCAGAAAAATCTGGCAAAGCATCAATTAGGGGCTGCCAATTATTATCGCTGTGGGCCGGCACAGAAACAGCCGTCAAAGGCTCAAAATCAGCAGCAATCGTTTCTGTAAGCGGTGCTTGATTGACAATCACACCGCCCACAGTCAAACCAACTTGTTGAGAACTTCCCCACAAATAGCGGGCTGTGCCGATCGCACTTGCATCACCAGTCGTCACCAAATAAGCCGCCGTGCGGTTCGGATCTGCCAGCGCTTCCTTACCCTTATCCAACAGATTATCCACTTGCTTGGTAGATTGAAAAGCATTGTCTCCCGACATATCCACTGTCAACACGGTACTAACAACCGGTTGAATAAAAGGCGACAAAGCTTTCCCCAAATCCGAATCTACCAACGCTTGACGGAAGCGACGGATGTACCAGCTCAAAATTTCCGGCATTCCCAACATCCGCAGCGTATCCATGCCGCCGCTACCGTCATACACAATGACATCGTATTGTTTGCTGTCGTCGTATTCCCGAAGTTCGTTCAACGCCAGCGCGCTGTCCATCCCCGGTAAAACTCCCAATTCTTGCCCGTAAATCTGCTTGAAAAACGGTGTGCGAACATATTGAGCTTCTAGTTGTTTAATTTCGTCCCACCTGCGTTCTAGCAGCGGCGCGCTTTGCACCTGAACTGCTTTGAAGTTGGGGGCGATTTCCTGTGGCGTGGGAGTTAGGGGGACTCCTAGCAGAATACCCAATGCAGGCCCCGGATCTTGGCCGAGTAGCAGAACTCGCTTGCCTTGAGCGGCATATTTTTTAGCTGTTGCGATCGCGATCGTGCTGCGGCCAGTGCCGCCTTTGCCCAAAAATGTCAAAATCAAAGCCATTTTCTGTTCTCAGTGCCAAAGCTTACTACTTAACATTTAAGCGCAACGACCATCGAGATTGGGAGAGTATGACAGTTGACAGTTGACAGTTGACAGTTGACAGTTGACCTGTGTTAGGGGCGGTGCTAAGAGTGCCCGCCATCTCTTAGTTGTCAGTTGTTGTGGGTAGCAGCTAACAACTCACACATCAGGAATCAGAAAGAACAACTACCTACTGCCTACTGACAACTGCCTTCTGTTAAACGGCTTCTAGCTCATCTTCAAAGAACCAAGTCGCAAAACCGTCAAACTTGACAACCACGCCTACTCCGCTGCCATCAACCATTCTGAATCCGTCAACAGTGCCTACTGGATTTTCCTTTATCTTGCCCACCATATTTGCAGGTATCCGATCTCTGAGACGGCGTACCTTAACTCTCTGACCTACTTCTATTGCCACTGAAATTGTTCTCCTGCTCTACATAACTTATATACAAGCGTTCATTTTACCGTTTGGCGGTCTCGATCGAGCAGCAACACCACCGGGCCCGATCGCCCGCCATGATTTTCCAGCGAAATTTTCGATCGAATTTCCCTAAAAGACGGTATTCTAGTCGGAGTTGCTCGATCTTTGCCCCCTTCTCGCTCGGCCCAGCCTGCGTTGGTTGCACAGGCACAAGCTCCACTCCCAAAGCCAGCCGCACCACTTATATAATTATTTTTTATCACTTCCCAAAGGGAATCTTTTTATTAATTGCCACAACTACAGGATTTCTTCCCAATTATTCATCCTTCCGACCGAAGCCAAAAGACCTTTACTAGCAGTAATTAATTTTATGTTTGCTATATATAAATATTCGCTCTTTCCTATTGAGAGCGGCGAAAACTCTTGTTCTGCAAGACTCTTGGTCTGGGGAACCCAAATATCGCAGATCAAATCTGAGGAAACTGCCTCGTTGTAACAGTTTACTAAATTTTGACAATAAAAAGAAGATTTAATGGTAAGCTTTCTTGCTGATAAAGCTTATTTTGGCTGCTGTTTTATGGCAAAAAAAATGGAACGATTTCCGGATTTAAGAAGTCTAATAAAGCAAATGAAGTCTAAGAACTTCAACATGACAAAATAGAAAATATGAATAAAATTTTTACTTGCTGGCGATCGACCAAAATTCCACTCCTAAGTTTGTCCTTAGCTGTGCTGGCAACTCTTCCAGCCTTTCGCCCTACGATCGCCAGTCCGCTGTCTCCATCCCCCAAACAGCAGTCAAACCCTACTAAAATTATCTCGGTCGATCGACCGCCAGTACCACCAACAGGCTCAAAGTCTCCAAAATTTCCGGTAATAGCGGCAGCCAATCCATCCCCAACCAAGACAATCAACGCTCAGGGAACAGCGACAGGCCGATCGCTCGAAATTCAAGAAATTCGCGGTACAGTCACCTTTAAAGGGCGGCCCGCCGTCGTGGGCGATCGGCTCCTCGCCCCCGGAGACGAAATCATCACCGGCACCGATTCCACAGCCCGCTTAGCGATCGACAACAACACCGGCATCGTTGAAGTTGCCGAAAAAACCGCAGTTAGAATATCCGATTTGTCAAGCACTTCAGGCGAAAACGACACAGCTATTTTTGTCAGCAGGGGACGAGTGAGATTGTCGATCGGCAAAACTGCTGCGCCAACAGCCGCAGCTCAAACCTCAGCAATTATCCTCCCGATCCAGATTGCTGCCTTAAATACCTTCAGCGGACTTGCCGAAACCAGTCAAATTGCCCAACAAAAAAAATCTCCCAGAACCGCCCCAGTCAGAGTTGAAACCCCCCAAGGTGTCGCCGGAGTCAGGGGTACATCCTTTGGCGTCAGCGTCGGCCCAGACGGCAAAACCGGAGTCGAAACTATTGAAGGTTCAGTCGGAGTATCTGGCAAAAACGACTCCGAAGTAGTTGTCAACCGCGGTAACGCCACGGAAATTTTCCCTCAAACTCCCCCCGCACCGCCATCAGCCAGCCCTCGCTTAGCCGAACTCAAAGTCCGGAGTTTGTCGAGACTCGGTGGGAATATCTATCGCCTCAGCGGTCAAATTAACCCGATCGACATAATTTATGTCAACAACCAAGCCATTAAGATCGATCGAGAGGGAAAATTCAAAATCCAAGGAATTTTACCTCCCAGCCGCCGCCTCAAAATTGTAGTGAGAGGATCGTCTGTCAGAGAAAAGCATTACAACCTCGCAGTTCCCTAAACAACTCCAGGGCGAACATCAACATCGAATGTCAATTATTGCGTAAAATTAATTGAATGAAGTTCAAACAATTGATCGAGCATCTGAAACACAATCAACTGATTGGCATCCGGCAATATCTCATCACAAATCCTCCCTGGCTGACAGGCGCCGCAGCAGGAATAATGTCTGTCGCCATGCTGCAATTGGGAATGTGGAAACCCCTTGAATATTTGGCATACAAAACCCTATTTCAAATTCGAGAATCGGGAGTTTTGCCAAATCCGGGTTGGGATGAGAGAATTGCGGTAATTGCGATCGAACCCCAAAGCTTGCAGGAATACGGTCAATTTCCGTGGCCGCGCAATCGCTACGCCGCCCTGCTGTCAGCTTTAAAAAAATTTCCCCCCACAGCAGTTGGTTTCGACATTCTTTTCCTCGATCCGAGTCCGAAAGATGAAATGTTAGCCGCTGCGATCGCCACAAATGGCAAAGTTGTACTCCCAAGAACCACCCAAGAACAACCAGTAGTATCTTTAAAAGCAGCCGCCGCAGGTGTCGGACATATAATGCACGAACCCAACAGCGACGGCGTTAGTCGCGATTCAAAAATATTTCTCGACTCCATTCCTAACTTCGGTTTAGTAATGACTCAGAGGTACAACGCTGCTAACCCGCAAAATCCTGTATTGCTGCCGCAGCCACAAAATATGCAGGAACAAACAGTCTGGGTTAACTGGCCCGGGAAAACACAAAATCTGCGTACCTATGCTTTTGTGGATGTTGTAGAAGGTAGAATTCCTGAAAATGCTTTAGCTGATAAATTAGTCTTAGTCGGCCTAGTCGCTACGGGTTTTGACCAGATATCTACACCTCTGAACAAGACTACTGCTGGGGTTTATTTATATGCAGCTTTAGTTGACAATTTGCTCAATCAGCGATTGCTAAAGCGACTGCCCGCAGTGCTAGAAATTTTGTTATTGTTGGGGATTGGCCCCCTTACTACTTCGGTGCTGTGCAACCGAGGTGTTAAAGCAAGAATTGCGATCGCCCTTGGTTTACCTGTAATTTGGGTTACGGCTGCTGCTGTATTATTTGGCTACTATTTTTGGTGGCTTCCCGTTGCCGCACCCATCGGCACCCTCATTTTATCTGGTACTGCTTTACAAGTGCGGGAACAGTACGAAAAACAGCAGTTGATGAGGTTATTTGAAAAACACGTTGCCCCCGAAACTGCTAAACTTATTTGGGAACGCAAAGCAGAGATATTTGAACAGGGAGAACTCGAACCTCAAGAACTGACAGCAACTGTGCTGTTTATGGATATTCGCAGTTTTACTTCAATTTCCGAAAAAATGCGGCCGCGGGATTTGCTCACCTGGCTGAACCATTATTTGGAAGCGATGACCGACTGTATTATGGATCACGGCGGCGTTGTCGATAAATACATTGGCGATGCAATTATGGCAGTTTTTGGCGTGCCTTTTTGCCATACAGAATATCCCGAAATTCAACAAGATGCTTTAAATGCCGTAGCAGCTTGCATCGCCATGCACGAAAAGCTGCACAAAATCAACGAGCAGCTTAGAATTGACCGCAAACCTTTAATTAAGTTTGGCATTGGTTTGCATACCGGACAGTTAGTTGCCGGCAGCGTCGGCGGTTCCCGGCGTTTGAATTATTCTGTAATCGGCGATGCTGTCAACGTTGCGGCTAGATTGGAGGCGATGAATAAGGAAATTGTGTCTGACAGTCCTTTTAATTTGTTGGTGACGGGGAGAACTTTTGCTTACGTGCGCGATCGCTACGAAGGGCAAAAAGTAGGAGCGATTCAATTGCGCGGCAAAAAAGAAGAAACTGTCGTTTATGCTATTTTGGGCGAAAAGCATTAGTCAGTTGATAGTTGACAGTTGACAGTTGACAGTTGACAGTTGTTATTGGTTATTGGTTATTGGTTATTGGTTATTGGTTATTGGTTATTGGTTATTGGTTATTGGTTATTGGTTATTGGTTATTGGTTATTGGTTATTGGTTATTGGTTATTGGTTATTGGTTATTGGTTATTG
>NZ_JAHREU010000083.1:0-26717 GCF_020883145.1 Microcoleus sp. CAWBG27 | reverse complement strand
ACTTATTTTAGGTGAATTTGACAAGTATCTGTAACTCTAAAACCGCATAGGTTCAGCCCAAAAGTTTTTGGGCTTCCAGTTTTCACAACTGGTAAAAAAATCAAACCCACATCTGCGGAATGTGGGAATTAAACCCACAGCAGTGGATAAACCAAAGCCGATCGCGATTGCATTCCCCGAAACAATAAAAGTAAACTTAAATGAATTAGCGGCAATAAAAGTAATGCCGATGCCGATGACAATACCGATGGAGCCACCAATTACAGAAATAATCACCGACTCAGTGAGAAATTGACTGAGAATAGCTCGATTTGTTGCCCCTAAAGCCTTGCGAATGCCAATTTCTCGCGTCCGTTCCACTACGGTAACTAACATGATATTGGCAATGCCAATCCCGCCTACCACTAGAGATATGCCGGCGATCGCGACAATCATTGTTGTCAACAAACCCAAAATGGTATTAAATGTTTTGAGGATATCTGCTTGATTAATGATTTTAAAATCATCGTTTTCAGGCAGATCGATATTATGACGCAATCGCAGCACATTAGCAACTTGAAATTTAACGATTTCTAGTTGAGTTTCATCTCGACCTTTGATGTAAATACTATTGACAGAAATCCCCATCAGTGAATTATTGCCAACGATCCTCGCTGACATACTGGTGAGCGGAATATACACCGCATCATCTCGATCTTGCGGCCCTTGGGCACCCTTAACTTCCATCACCCCAATCACTTCATAGATTTCACCCTGAATCCGAATCTTTTCGCCGATCGGATCGATATTGGCGGGAAACAGATTTTTCTGCACTGTTGGTGCAATTACTGCCACTGATGCCGCAGAGTTGAGCTCCTCGACATTAAAAAATCGCCCGGTTTTGGGAAAGGTATTCCGCGCCTGAGAATAGTTTAGATCGGTACCGTAAACTGTGGTTGAAGTATTTTTATCCTCATATACTACTTGGGTATTTCGTTGGAGATACGCAGAAACCACCGTTGCCGAGGGTGCTTGTTCGGCGATCGCCTGGGCATCTTCCCAGGTTAATGTCGTGGTAGAACCTTGTCCTTGACTCACCCCACCAGTTTGGGTGGAACCTGCCATCACCTGCAATACATCTGTCCCCAACCCCCGAATATTTTCCTCCGTTGATTTTTGTACCCCTTGCCCGATCGAAGAAATACCGATCGTCGAGGCAATCCCAATAATCACTCCTAGCATGGTTAAACCACTGCGGAGTTTATTATTCCACAAGGCTTCGATCGCCATCCCTGTTATTTCCCAAGTCGAAACCTGATGGGGACGCTGTTTAAATAAAGCCATAAAATCAGTTCCTCACTAATTGCGCTGTTGTGGAGAGATTACGATCCTGGAGGAAATTTCAGACCCCCAGCAGGTTTTTGCTCGGCTGGTGGACTCAGCAACACTTGCTCGTCGCCTTCTAATCCTGACTTCACCTCCGTTTGCTTGCCGACAGTCAAACCCGTGGCGATCGGGCGAAACACGGATTTATTATTGCTGCCCAAAACGTATACCCCCGCTCCCTCAGCCTGTTTCACCACTGAGGCATTGGGTACGAACATCACATTCTGCAACCGACCCACCGCAAATTGAACTTCCACATTCATCCCAGCCTTTAATTTTGCTGCTTCAGTCGGATCGATCGATACCCGCACCTCAACGCTAGTCACGTTTTGGGATGCCTTAGCTTGGGGAGAAATTTGCTCCACCTTACCCGTGAAGACTTCACCAGCAAAAGCATCAGCTTCAATCTTTACTGCTTGACCCAATTTGACTTTGGCAATTTGGGATTCGGAGAGATTGACTACTACTTGTTGACGATCGCTGGTGAGGGTCAGAATCGATGATGATAAAGCCGATCCCCCACTACCACCGCCCATCGAAGGACTGACAAACGCCCCAATATCCGCAAATTTTTCCAGTACGAGCCCATCAAAAGGAGCCAAAATCTGAGTGTCTTTGAGTTGCTCCTGAATCGTTGTCAGGGCGCCTTGTGCCGCTTGCACCTGAGCGCGGGCTTGGGCGATATCTTCCTTCCGAGTACCCGCCTTCAGTAAAGCGACTGATTGGGCTTGCTGCTCGACTTTTGCTTGAGCCTGGGCGATTTCTTCCTTACGGGCACCAGCCTTAAGTAAGGCGACTGATTGGGCTTGCTGCTCGACCTTTGCTTGAGCCTGGACAATCTGTTCTGTTCTAGTTCCGGCTTGTTGCAGAGCTAAAGCTTGTTTTGCTTCCATCACCTGATTTTGGGCAATATCTCGATCGGCGTGTTTTTGCTCCAAGGTTTGCCGGGAAATCGCACCTGCTGTGTAAAGTTGCTGATAACGCTGCCAATCATCCTGTTTTTGTTGGAGAGTCGCCTGTGTTTGCTGTAACCGAGCAACAGCTTGGGCAATTTCTTGGGGGCGATTTCCCGCTTGCAATTGTTGGAGATTGGCTTTGACTTCAGCTAACTGTGCCTCGGCTTTAGCAATTTCTTGGGGGCGATTTCCCGCTTGCAATTGTTGAAGATTGGCTTTGACTTCAGCTAACTGTGCTTCGGCTTTAGCAATTTCTTGGGGGCGATTTCCCATTTGCAAGCGTTGGAGATTGGCTTGCTGCTGTGCCAGTTGTCCTTGATATTGGGCGAGTTGACCGCGTAAGTTGGAGTCATCCATCAGGGCAATTACCTGACCTTGACGGACTCGATCGCCTTCTTTCACCAGTAAGCTTTTGATGATTCCTGCGCTTTTGGGGCTGAGGTTAATCGATCGCTGGGCTTTGACACTACCATTAGCTGTGATGCTAATTGGAACTGTTTTCCGCTCGACCACCTGGGTAAGTGGTTTGGTTGGCGATCGGTCGATCGGCAATGATTCCATCAATTTTGACCCCAAACCGACAGGGCCTAATAATATGATGAAGATTGGTGGTAATAGGAACTTGAACCATTTCCACTTTATCCATGCGTGTATAGGTGGCAACTGGCGAGAGGGTGAAGTGGGAGTGTGTGCCAAGGTATTTTCCACTGGAGAATGTTGGCTAGAGGATGAGGTACTGAGAGTGTCTGCCAAGGTTTTTTCCGAGGTATTTTCTGCTGGAGAATGCCGATCGGACGATGAGGTAACAGTAGTTTCTTTTAACATATTGCCTCCTTTAGAATGTAAGTACTTACTTATTAATCGGCTAAAAAAATATCTACTCAGGACAAAATCTAGTTTTAATCGTCAAACGCAGTCACAGATCGCTGTTTGACGATTAAGTTGTCACCAATCCCACAAGGGGCTCGCTAAAGGTAAATTGAATCGAAAAAATTATCGATCTGGGGCAATCCCCGCCCATAGTGTTTCAATGAGATTGTGAATGAAAGTAGTCGGTTCGATCGATTTGCATTGGGGCAAGAAGAATGAGACTGGAAATGGTATTTTGGTAGCGATCGTTTGAGTCATGACATAGTTATTAATCGCGCCGACGATTGTGTGAGCGACTGTCATCGAATCGCAGGATTTAAGATGACCTTGCTCGATCGCGCGATCGAGATATCCGGCCAATAACTGACTGTCCCTGATTGGTGGTGGCACAATTGGCGGAACGGGTAAATTCCCCTGGGTCATTAGCATAAATACTCGCGGCATCACCTCTTGATAAAATTCCAGCATCTGACCGCAGATATCCGTCAATTCCGCTCGAATTTCCGCTGTAGGCGTATCGCTAGATAAGACTTTGACCCACTTCGGTGTTTCTGAAATGCCGATTGCAGCCAGAAACAAGGCTTGTTTGGTAGCAAATCGTTTAAAGATCGATGCTTCCGATATGCCAGCTTTTTCGGCGATTACCAACGTAGAAGCATTTATCCCTTGCTCTAAGAAGACTTCTCGCGCTGCTGCCAAAATTTCTTCATTGGTAATTTTGGGAGGTCGGGGCATAAGTAAGCAAGTGACGATTCACCAATCATAGAGTTGTACTAATACAAGCGTCAAGCTGGCTGTTTCGCAGTCAAGGCAATTACTTTGTAGCCGTCCAATTTTTTTGCCCTGTCGGTAAATCGGCAACACCCTTCATGGTTTCACCCTCTACCGTACCCGCAAATTTCAGGCTAGCTCCTCTGAATTTTACAGCGAAAGCCACTTTTCGATCGCTAGTTACACTTCCGGTAAGCGGCAACTCACCCATCGGCCCTTTAAAAGTACCCGTCAGTGCAGTACCTTTTTGAATCAGAGTATAAGTAGGAGCTAGATTCTCACCCACAATTGACATTTTCCAATTACCTTCAACGTTAGGAACTTTGGCGTCAGCAGATTGGACGCTGGGAGTTGGAACGCTGGGAGCTTGGGCAAAAGTAACGCTGGATAACAATATCGATGCTATGGAGCCAACCAAGAGTACAGGAAAGGATTTAGACATAGTTCACCTCTGGTGATGGGTTTGGAACGCTCGATCGCCACTCAAAAGATATGTGAGTACTTACTTACTAATGATATCTGAGTATTTTAGATCTTGTCAAGGAAGTAATTTCTCTAGTATCCGTAGCGTTCCCCAGCCTAGAAGAACCCCAATCCCTGAAATGTCTGTAGGGGCAATCCCCCCGTGGTTGCCCTCGTTGTTAGCGATTATGCGCGATTGCCAGACAAATATCGAGCAAATCGTGAAAAAATCTCTTCAATGCTAAAAAACTTGTCAGCATAGACTTGTCGGTCTGGATGATGTCTAGAGGCTCTGCCTCGCTTTCAAAGAAGTAGAATTGGAGGCAGAGCATCTGGATCTGCGTTCCCAGGCTCTGCCTGGGAAAGAGTAACGAGTAGAATACAATCTATCTAAGCTTTTAACTAAGAGGCTAATTATGCCAGAAACTATTGCTGCTGTCTACGAAAATGGGGTTTTTCGCCCGTTGAGTTCTGTGTCTTTCAAAGATGGGGAAACTGTACAAATCCAAATTGTAGCGGAAGAGTCGTCGGAAGAACTTAAGGACGATCGCGAAAAAGCCATCAAGTTGATGGATTTACGAAAATTGATGGGTTTGCCAACAAAACAGTTTAAGCTAGATGCAGCCGCAGAACAAAAGCGGCGCGAACTGTTTGAAAAACTCAAGGGAAGAGTGGGGAAACCTCTTTCTGAAATCGTTATTGATGATCGTGGCCCGTGGTAAATGCCTATTTTTTAGACACCAGTGCTTTGGTTAAACGGTATGTGCCTGAATTGGGAAGTAATTGGATTCAATCAATTACTGTTCCTGCGGCAGGTAACTTTCTCGCAATTTCTCAGATTACTTGGGTGGAGGTATGCAGCGCTTTTGCACGCCGTCAACGGGAGGGGAGTCTATCTGTCGATGAAGTTGACCAACTTATGGGAGATTTTCGCACGGATTTTGACAACCAGTATGAAGTTCTTGAACTCGATCGCAATTTGATCGAAACAGCGGGCGCGCTGGTGATGCAAAATCCCCTGCGGGCTTATGATGCTGTGCAGTTAGCATCAGCTTTACGGTTTCAATCTACTCTCATCTCAGTGTCGGAATCTCAATTAGTTTTTGTTTCGGGGGACAACCGATTGCTGGATATTGCTCAGTCTGCCGGATTGGCGATCGACAATCCTAATAATTATCCGCAATCAAATGGTTTGTAGTGGGGAATGCGAGTCCTCCGATAGATGCGGACTGAAGTCCTCACTACGAGCCTTGGAAAGGACTGAAGTCCTCACTACGAGCCTTGGAAAGGACAAGTCCTCACTACGAACCTTGGAAAGGACTGAAGTCCTCACTACGAACCTTGGAAAGGACTGAAGTCCTCACTACGAACCTTGGAAAGGACTGAAGTCCTCACTACGAACCTATATTGCTGGGTGGTTATCTAGAGGATTTCTTTCAATGTTTTAAGTAATATTTGATTCTGTTCTTCCGTACCTATACTAATTCGCAATTTATCGTCCAATCGCGGCTGATTGAAGTATCGAATCAATATTCCCTGCTGTTTCAGTGTTTGATAAATCCTTTCTGCATCGCCGTTTGGCGGCCTGATTAACAAAAAGTTGGTTTGCGAGGGCCAAACTTCAAAGCCTAATTCCTGGAAACTAACAGCTAGTTGCGCTCTGGAAGCCTTGATTTTTTCGGCGTTGGCTGTTTTGTGGTCTGAATCTGCGATCGCACTCGCCGCCACCGCATAGGCTATAGCATCCACATTGTAGCTGTCTTTGATTTTATTTAATTCAGCCAACAGCGCCGGATTTGCTATGGCAAAACCCAACCTCAATCCTGCTAGCGAATAACCTTTGGAAAGCGTTCTTAAAATTATAACATTACTGTACTTTTTTGTCAACTCCAAAGCATTGTTTTCGGCAAAATCTACATAAGCTTCATCAATGACTAAAATACCCGATAATTCTTGAGCAAGTTTCTCCAAATCTGCCACAGATATCGCTGTTCCCGACGGACTGTTCGGCGAAGCTATAAATGTCACAGCACCTCGGGCTGCTATTAGCAAATCTACGGGTAACTTGTAGTCATCGGGATAGGGAACTTGGACAAATTCTGCATCCTGAATTTCTGCCAGCGTGCGGTACAATACATAGGTAGGTGAGGGACAAACAATCTGTTTACCCGATTCGCCCGCCGCGCGAACGATCAAATTTAATAAATCGTCGCTGCCGTTACCTACGGCAATCCAATCGTCAGGAACCCCCAAGGCTTTACTAGCGGCGATGCGGAAAGTTTTACCCGTTGGATCTGGATAGCGCCGCAGCATTTCTGGGTCTATTTCCTGAAGCACTTTTAAGGCTTTTGGAGAAGGCGGATAGGGATTTTCATTAGAATTTAGTTTAATAATTTTTGTGCCTAGCGGTGGCTGTTCACCCGGCACGTAACCGGACATTTCGTGGATGCTTTTGCGAAAGTAGTTCATCTTTTATCTGCGTTCATCTGCGTTTATCTGCCTACATCTGCGGTTGCAAAATTATATCAAACTATTAGTGACAATCCGAGTTATACCCAAATCAATTAACTTTTGCATATTTGCGCGATCGTCCACCGTCCACGCTACAATGTCAACTCCTTGATTGCGGGTTTCTGGAATTAGTGCGGGGTTTTCCAATAAAACACGATACAGGCTGGTAATCAAGTTATCGCGATGGGCGACAGCTTGAGACAATTGAGTTTTATATGCTTCTAAATTAGCAACAATGTGTCCGATCGCCAAATCGCCATCTAGCCGCCGCACTTGTCCGAGAAATTTCTCGCTAAACGAGGTAATAACGCATTTTTCTTGAATTCCTGCACGGTGCAAAGTATTGACAAACTCCGCAACTTCTGTATCCGACCATTCGCAGTGCGGCTTGACATCAAAGTAGAGAAATTTGTCAACATTCTTGAGGATAGCTAAGGCTTCTTTCCAGGTAGGAATTTTTTCCCCTGAAAATTCATCGCTAAACCATTTACCAGCATTAAGTGTCTGCAAGTCTGACAGGTTTGTTTCCCTGACTTTACCGGAAACTCCGGTGATTCTATCGAGGGTGGCGTCGTGGAAAACCACGGGCACGCCGTCAGCCGATAGCTGGATGTCAAACTCGATCGAATCGGCTCCGCGGGCGATCGCCAGTTCAAAAGCTGCTAAAGTGTTCTCAGGGGCGATCGACGAAAATCCCCGATGTGCAATAATTTCTAAATTCATTCTTGGTAATAAGGACTTTAGTCCTAGTTTGTAGTAAGGACTTTAGTCCTAGTTTGTAGTAAGGACTTTAGTCCTTTGTGCAAGTCTTAAGAAGGACTAAAGTCCAGTTTGTAGTAAGGACTTCAGTCCTTTTTCTTTTGTCTGAAGAAGGACTAAAGTCCTCACTACGAACCTGAAGGACTGAAGTCCTCACTACGAACAGCTATCTAAAAATTCTGCCACAGTTTGATTGAAAGTTTCCGGTTGAGTCAAAAAACACCAATGATTCCCCGGTACTTTGGCAATTGTCAGATTTTGCAAGTATGTTTTGTAGGGCTGCATTTGCCAATCCATGCGATTTACGCCTGTTTCCGGCTGTACGAACAAAGTTGGGATATCTATATTTTCCGTTAAACCGGCAACTTTCATCACTTCAGCAAAAATCTGATTTCTGGCGGCAATCACAAATTTACTTCCCCAACTTCCATCTAATTTTTGTTCGATGTGGTTTTGGAAGATCATTTGTTGCATTTCATTCCAGCCTGCGTATTCTCCCGATTGTTTGGCGGCTGCTTCGGCTTGGGCTAAAGTTGCAAACGGGCCCATACATTTGAGACAGTCTAATTTGCGGTAAACTATTGGTAGACTGAGTTTCATCACAGCGGGCAGCTTGGTGATGAAGATTGGGTCTACTAAAATCATACTCGAAATGCGATCGCCATTCTGCCGCGCCCAAATAGGTGCTAGTTTTCCAGTCCAAGAATGTCCGAGAATGTGGGCATTTTGCCAGTTGAGGTGTGCCATCAAAGCTTCCAAATCTGCGATCGACCTTGCAAAAGTATAACCTGTTTCCGGTTTGCTACTTTCTCCGTGGCCGCGCATATCCGGCGCTACAACATGATAGCGGTTCGACAAGTAATTGCCCAAACCAGTCCAAACCACTGCACTATCTGCTAAACCGTGCAATAACAGCAAACGCGGAACTTTTTCTGTCCCTGTTTGTGAGTTCCATTCTAGATAAGAAAGTTCGATATCTGGTAATTTTAAACTGTGGCGTGCAGGCATATAGAAAAAGTTTGACTAATTTCAGGAATACGCAAAAGGTTTGTAGTGAGGACTTTAGTCCGCATCCAAAGGTTTGTAGTGAGGACTTTAGTCCGCATCCAAAGGTTTGTAGTGAGGACTTTAGTCCGCATCCATTAACTAGGACTTGCATTCGTCACCAAAAAACTTGTTAGCAAACCAATGACTCGGAGGAATCTTGTTTCTGATATATAGCCTTTAGAGCGAAAGATGAGGTATGACTGTAAATGGATTTTTTGAGGCGACCTTGCTTACTATATAATAAATATAACAGAGCTAAAGAATAAGAGGGCTAAAGCCCAACAACGTACCTCACATTTCTAGATAGAGGTCGCTCTAAAATTCTTAACTGTCAACTTTTGAAGACTCCTGCAAGGACTGCTATACCAAACACAATCATCACCCTAAATTTTACCTTTTAAACTCAACAAAATAAACTGAGTTTTCTGAGCCTCCTCAAAATTGTCGTCGCTCACCAAAACTATACTTTGACTGCCGTCTGGCAAACGCGGGCCGAGAGTCATTCCCTCTAAATTGTACAGCGGAATGCCCAATTCACTCAAGTCCAGGAGCAACTTTTTCCTCACAGGTTCGACCATTCCAATTTGCCCTTTCAAACTCTCGATTCTCGAAGTATCCGTCGCCGCGCCAACCGCTACTTGATAAATTCTAGCGCTGTATCCCGATATCCCAAAAGAACGCTCTAAACTCAGAAATTGACCGCCACCGACAGTTACCAATTCTGTTAGCCCGTTCAAAACAGTCATCGGCACTTCGTCTGTCTTGTAAAGATTCTCTGAGACTAATTGTGGTGTTTTATCGACGATGATATAATGTAAAAGACGGACTTTGTTTGCTTTGTCTGGGTCTAAATCTTGAATTAACGGCGCTGCTGTCGCTGTAAACAACCTAAACGGATCGAGACCGCCAGGACTAAAGGTTTCTGGGTCGATGCTTAAGGATTCAAAACCTAAACTTTTCTGGACTCCTTGCTGTTGTTTTTCATCGTTGGTATCGGGGATGTAGCGCTTCGGAATTGGCAAATTTCCTCGCAATTTCCCGGTGGTGAGGTCAAATTCTCCGACAAAAGGAGGGCTGCTTTCGCTGGCGACAAATACTGAATTCCGTGGAGACAGGGCGATACCTTCGGGATTGATGGAACCCCAAAGAAAGGTTTCACCATCCCCTTTTTTGAGGGATGTAACGCCTTCAACAGAAACTTTTTCGAGGCTGATATTGGCTGGATCGCTGGATTTAAGATCGAGTCGGAGACTGTAAAATCTGGCTTCTCCGTTTTCGCTTTTGTCGTCGGAAAGGGCGTAAAAACGATAAGCCTTGGAAGTGACACCACTAATACCTTTGGCGTCGTAGGTGATTCCTGATAAACCGCCGACTGGCGATCCTTCAAAGTTGATTTTTGGCAATTGGTACTCGCCCAAAAAGCCTAGGGATATTTCTGGAAAAGAGCGATCTCTAGCAACAGCGGGAGGGGCGGCGCAAGCTGTGCATACAGTTAGGAAAATTAGAGCTAAACTGAATAGGCGCAAAATGCGTTGGCCCAAAGCCTGTAAATTCCAATAATTGCTCAGTGCGGTAAGTTGTATTTTGTTGCTCTTGTTGAACAGTTGGCTGGTGTGCCATCTTTGTGACATAATTTATACCGTTTTGTTAAATATGCAAAACTTGATGTTTCGAGCAGGGCTGCCGAATGGTGGCAATTATATTTCTTTTATGAGAAATTCTGTGCCATTTGGGTGCTTGCTTTGGTTGTGGCTGTGTGCTGGTTCGATCGCTAGCGCCCAAACTAATCCACCACCCCTCGATCAATTTTCTCCTAATCCTCTAGAACTTACCACACCCGATCCCCTAAAACCCGCTACTGAATCTTTGAGTAGCACTCAGCGGGAGGAGCTGAGTGCGGCTTTGGAAAAGCTAAGCTTAGAAGCAGCGGCTAAACTGGAAGCTGGAGATGGGGCTGGTGCTTTTGATATTTGGTTTCGAGAATTGCGACTGCGCCGATATCTTGGCCCGGCGGCGGAAATTGCTGCTTTGAGTCGGGTGGGAAGTGTTGCTTGGAGTAGCAATAAAAACCTGGAACTTCAGCTTATTACTAAACGGCTGCAAGCAATTCACAAACAAGTTAAATCGCAAGTGCCGGTAAATACTGAGTTGCTCCCGGCTTTAGCTGCGGCTTTTGGGCAGGTGCGCGCTAAAGGCCCGACTGTAGAAGTTTACCAACAAATCCTGGAAAATGCGCGCCAAAATCAAGATATATTGGCTCAGGGTCAGATTTTAAAGGCGATCGCACTTATTCACGTCAATTGGCTGAGTTACGATAAAGCGGCTGCGGTGTATGAGGAATTGGCAACTTTAATTCAGGAAAACCGCGCTTTATTTGTGGCTAATGCTGCTGTACCAGTTACTGCTGTAACGGCGGGAAATGGCGCGCCACCACAGCCTGTAACTGCTCCGACAGAGGTAGATACTCTGAGACAGTTAGCCTACGTTTACCAACAGTCGAAACAGCCCCTAAAGGCGATCGCAGCCCGGGAAAAACTAGCATCTGTGTATGTCAACCTGCAAAATCCGGCGGCGATACCACCGCTCAAAATTGCGATCGGCACCGATTACCAAACTATAGGTCAAATCAACTTAGCAGCTCAATACTATCAGGAAGCCTACAATTTAGCCGTCCCGATCCAACAGTACGCCCAAGCTAGCGAAGCTTTGGATAAATTAGCACTGCTTTATCGATCGCAAAAACAGCTAGAACCGACTGTGCGAATCTATCAAATGCAGTTGCTTTTGGAAGAACGGGCTTACAATTGGTACGGATTGATGAATGCTTACGACAATCTCGGTCAAGTTTATCAGGAAATGAAGGATTACAAGAAAGCTTTGGAAGCCTATCAGAAGGGGTTGGAAGTGGCTAAAAGATTGGGACACAGAAAAGAGTATTTTGACAAGAAGATTATTAAGGTTAACAAGCAATTGCAACGGACTTCGTAGTTATCCGCAGACAATCATGCCAAGGAATGAGAATTATAGCGGTTGTCACAAAGATGAGGTACGTTGTTGGGCTTCAGCCCTCTTGGTTTAAGTGGTTATATAAGCTGTCATTTATACCTCATCTTTTTGAGAAAGGCTATAAATAACTTACAATTTGATGGTTCTAGTGGAATGGGCGTCCCGCCCGTCCTTTCTGAACGGGCGGGACGCCCATTCCACAAGCTTATGTAATACCATTTATCTAAAATTGTACAACACTCTTCGACCCCCCCTAGCCCCCCCTTGCTAAGGGGGGGAACAAGAATGCTGTTATTTCGTTGAAAATTGGTATAAATTATTTAATTTCCGATCCTAATTTGTGATGCGAGTAATTGAAACGCGATCGGGTACCCATTATCCATCCTACGCAGATACTGCGGACTGGTAAGTTTCTCGTGAAATAGAATAATATAGTACATCAGTTTCGTAATAACGAGCATTTTTTTCATATTTCATGCCTACTTTCTGTATCACCCGCTGGGAGGCGATATTTTCCGGGCGGGCGATCGCAACTATTCTCTCCAACTGTAATATGTTAAATCCATAGTTTAGACTAGCAAAAGACGCTTCAGTCGCCAATCCTTGATTCCAATAAACTTTATCGAAGGCATAGCCAAGCTCAACTTCCGGTGTTTTGTCCAGAAAAGCAAGTCCGCAGCGGCCAATCATTTTACGATCTATCTTATGTACTACAGCCCACATTCCGAAGTTGTGTTCTTCCCAACGTTGGAGCATAGCATGAATGGCGGTTTCTGTGGCTTCTCTAGTTCTAATTCCTGTGAGGTATTTCATTGTTTCCGCATCGCTGTAGATGCGGTACAGATCGTCTAAGTCGTCTGGCGTAAATTGTCTCAGATACAATCGGGCTGTCTCTATTTGTTGCATGATGACAATCATTATTCTACCATAAAAATTGGAGGTATATCCTCCATATCTGCGTTACCAGGTTCTGCCTGGTAACGATTAATTCGCACCCTACAAAACTACTTTACTCCTATCTTTGCCACTAGCGTCTTGCAGCTTTCAACTAAACGGATGAACTCTGCTCGATAGCCTTCCTTATCTTCACCTTTCGCCTGACTTGCCAGCCTCAATACTTGATCGAAATTAGCTGCCCCCTTGTACTCAGAATCTCTCAAAACCATCCCGAAAGCAGCTACAGCAGCAGCAAATCTGAAGTTAGCAGAGGCATTTTCTAGTTTCACAGGTTTGTCGATTATCGACTGCGTAATTAACTGACTCACTGTCTCATTGGGGTTTTTGTAGCGCAACTTTACCTGCATCAATTCATCAGTTTGAGATGCAGAAGCAGTGGCTGGGTTCGGTTGATATTTCAACGGATCGACTTCCGGCAATTTGACATTGCTGGTGACACCAACCGGAATAATTTCGTAAATTGCCGTTACCGAATGCCCCGCACCTAATTCACCTGCATCTTTTTTGTCGTCGTTAAAGTCTTGATTTGGCAAAACTCGATTTTCGTAACCGACTAGACGGTAGGCTTGAACTTTAGCCGGATTGAATTCTACTTGAATTTTCACATCTTTGGCGATGGTAAATAGCGTGCCTCCGATTTGAGTTACCAAAACTTTTTTGGCTTCCAGCAAACTGTCGATATAAGCGTAATTTCCATTACCTTTATTGGCTAGCTGTTCCATTTTTGCATCTTGCAAATTGCCAGTACCAAATCCCAAGACGCTGAGGAAAACTCCTTGTTCTCGTTTTTCTTCAATCATCCGCACGAGTTCGCCATCGCTGGAAACGCCGACATTAAAATCGCCGTCCGTTGCCAGAATAACGCGGTTGTTTCCTTGTTTGATAAAGTTGTCTCTAGCAACTTTGTAGGCTAGTTGAATACCCGCTCCGCCTGCGGTAGAACCGCCTGCTTCTAGCTTGTCAATGCTATCTAATATCTTTTCTTTTTGGTTGCCCGGTGTTGGAGGCAAAACTAACCCGGCGGCTCCGGCGTAGACTACAATTGTAACGCTATCTTTGGCTCGCAATTCGCTCACTAGATATTTCAAAGATGCTTTGACTAACGGCAATTTGTCCGGCGAATTCATGGAACCGGAAACATCGATTAGAAATACGAGATTGTTCGGCGGTAAATTTTTGGTGGAAATGCTTTTTCCTTGCAAGCCGATGTGGACTAATTTGTGTTGGGGATTCCAGGGAGCATTGGCGACTTCTGTATTAATTGAAAAAGGTCGATCGCCCTTTGGCTGCGGATAGTCGTAGGTAAAGTAATTAATTAGTTCTTCGAGGCGCACCGCATCTTTGGGCGGCATCACCCCGCTGTTGATAAAGCGTCGGACATTGCTGTAGGATGCTGTATCGACATCGATGCCAAATGTGGAAAGCGGGTTGTTGCTAGCCCGCTGATAGGAGTTATCATAAATGCGGTTGTATCCTTCGCGATCGAATTCTTGGGCTTGTTGCGCGGGCAACGTTGTAGGTGATGGCCGTGGAGTTACTGGTAAATTAATTCCACCAGAAATCCTAGTTCTTAATTGATCTTGTCCTGTAAAGCGACTGTCAAGGTTAAGTCTCGCTGGCTGAGGGGCTGTTTGGGGAGAAGGCGGTAGTAAAAATGCAGAATTTGGTTCTGAAAGTTGGGGACTTCGATTTTGTTCTTCAAGCGAAATATCGCCCAGGGGAGGATTGGTTGCCCTGGGAAGAACAGCCGGAAGGCTTGCTAAATCAGCGGCAAATTCCGATCGCAAACGCTGCACAATTGCTAAATCTTCGGGGCTGACTTTTGGCGTACCTGCTGCGATCGCCCGATCGACTTTTACCAAACAACTATTTAAACTTACCGCAAAGTCGGAGCGCTTTAAAGGTCGATCGCCTAAAGTAGTACCAACCGGGGAGACAATCGGACAACTGTAGCGTTTTGCTAAGGATAGTAGTGCCTGAAAAGCCCAGCTACTCGGTGCAATGTCAGCCGATTGAGAGACATTTGTGGGAGTTGGTGCGTTGGTTTGGCGATCGACTTTTTGGGCGATCGCACTTTTGGGATTCATCCAGTAAAAAGTTAAAATGACTGGACTTAGCAGCACTATTTGCAACAAAAGTTTACGCATAGATTTTTACTCCTGAGAATATTGCGATCGCGATATTGAATAACATACTACATCAGTTTCATAATAACGAGCGTTGTTTTCATATTTGAAACCAACTTTCTGCATCACCCGCTGGAATGCGATATTTTGGGGGCGGGCGATCGCAACTATTCTCTCCAACTTTAATATTTCAAATTTTGTCTGGCTAAAAATATTTTAGTTGGGTTTCGTTCGAGGTAAAATATTAGAGTCTTGCGATCGCATAATATACTCGATCGCGACCGCAATCGTCAAAATTATGCTGGTATTTCATCCCCACTTTTTCCATTACCCGCCGCGAGGATCTGTTTTCGGTATCTGCAACTGCAACAACTTTGTCTAGTTTCAATACTTCAAATCCATACTTGAGGCTAGCCGCTGCAACTTCCGATGCTAAACCTTTCCCCCAGTATGCTTTTGCTAACACGTAACCGACTTCTACTTCAGGTGTTTTGCCTAAAAATCTCAGCCCCCCGTCCCCGATCAATTGGTTATTTTGTTTGTTGACAACAGCCCACAAACCGAAACCATGTTTTTCCCAATCTGCGATTATCTCCAATAAATCTGCTGCTGTTTCTTCTCTATTTCTGACGCCTTCGCTTAGATACTTCATCACTTCTGAATCGCTGTAGATGCGGTACAGCTCATCTAAGTCGTCTGGCGTAAATTGTCTCAGATACAATCGGGCTGTCTCTATCTCTTCCATGATGATTGTATAACTTCTACCAGTAGATTATTATACCAGTTTTGTTTGGATACAAACATTTTGGTTGGGTTTCATTCCTCAACCCAACCTACGGTTTACCGATCTTCATGCAAAAAACATCTCCAATAATTCTTGTGGAACAGGCAGGATGCCTGTTCTAGACTTAGTTTTTTGGAGAGGTCTAAAATATTGATTCTCTTTGTTACAATTATTAATTGGATGTATTATACCAGTTTTCCTGTAAATGACCATTTCCTCACCAGTAGCAGACACCGAAAACCAACCCCGCCGCGATACAGACTGGCGGTTATTCCTGAGGTTGGCAGCTTACGCAACCCGCAGCAAACGCTTGCTGATTATTTCGATCGCACTATTAGTACCGCTAGCAGTCTCAGGAGCAATTCAACCGATTCTGATCGGACAGGCAATTTCGGTAATTCGAGCAGAACCTACCTATCAATTTTTACAGGGATTGCCTTTATCTACTGCATTAAATGTTTTGGCAGTCTTGCTGATGCTAACTATAACATTTAGATTGGGACTGCAATCATTTCAAGGATATTTAGTCACAAAAGTAGGGCAAATTATTACTACTGATATTAGAAATGATTTGTTTGTGCACGTCACCTCGCTAGCGGTGCGATTTTTCGATCGCACTCCTGTCGGTAAATTGATGACGCGCCTCACCAGTGACGTGGAAGCTTTGGGAGAGGTTTTTTCCTCAGGGGCGATCGGGATTGTCAGCGATTTATTTTCAATATTAGTAATTGCCATTTTCATGTTTACCATGCAATGGCAACTAGCTTTAATGTTGGTGACGATGATGATACCGATTACCGCTTTAATCGTTTATTTTCAGTACCAATATCGAATTGCAAATTACACTACCAGAGAAGAACTTTCCGATCTCAACGCACAACTGCAAGAAAACCTGACGGGTATTGGCGTAGTGCAGCTATTCCGCCGGGAAAGATTCAACTCAGAATTGTTTAATGTCACCAACAAACGCTACATTAAAGCCGTTGATAAAACTATTTTTTACGACTCTGCCGTATCTGCGACATTGGAATGGATTGCTTTAGTGGCGATTGCAGCCGTTTTGTGGATGGGCGGTCAAAGCCTTCTGCAAGGTACAATTAACTTTGGTACTCTGTCTGCATTTATTTTATTTGCTCAGCGTCTCTTCGATCCGCTGCGGCAATTTGCTGAGAAATTTACGGCAATTCAAGCAGGATTTACCGCCGTCGAACGGATTAGCGATATTCTCAACGAACCGATCGAAATTAAAGATCCAACTAGCGGGGAGAAGGAAGAAGGAAAATGGGAGAAGGAAGAAGTCCGATGGAAGTCGGAAGAAGGAAGAGGGAAGAGGGAAGCAGGAAGAAGGGAATATTATTCGCCGTTGCTGATGGCCGGTCATCCAGAGGCACTTGCTTATAATTTATCTTCAAATGAGCCAGAATTTGTAGAAAGTAATCAAACTCCTGCAACTTCTGAATATCGCCTATCAGCTAACAATCAAAAATCCCTAGTTGCTCATTCCCAATCAAAGGAATCTGAATCAGGAGAAATCCAATTTGACAATGTATGGTTTGCTTACAAAGATAATGAATATGTTCTGCAAGACCTGAATTTTACCATCAAATCTGGCGAAAAAGTCGCATTAGTTGGCCCGACAGGTGCAGGAAAAAGTTCAATTATTCGTCTTCTGTGTCGTCTCTACGAGCCCACACGGGGCAGAATTTTGGTTAATCATGTAGATATTCGCGATTTACCTCAAGCAGAATTGCGAAGACACGTAGGTGTGATTATTCAAGATGGCTTTCTATTTGCTGGCGATGTGAAGAGCAATATTAGCCTTGGCGAAAGTTACTCGATGGAGGAGATTCGAGCAGCAGCAGAAAAGACGAATGTTGCTCGTTTAATTGAAGAATTACCTCAAGGTTATGACACGCAATTGCGGGAAAGGGGAACGAATCTTTCCGGGGGACAAAAGCAGTTGTTAGCGTTTGCTCGCGCCGCCATTCGCAACCCCAGTATTTTAGTGCTCGACGAGGCGACTGCTAGTTTGGATGTGGGAACGGAAGCTTTGATTCAAGAGGCTCTGGAGCGTGTGATGGCTGACAGAACGGCTATAATCATTGCTCACAGGCTCTCGACTATCCGAAATGTCGATCGCATTTTGGTGCTCAAACGCGGGCAGTTAGTAGAGTCTGGCAGCCACGAAGAGTTGTTGCAGCAAGAAGGTTTGTATGCGAGTTTGTACAAGCTGCAAATGCTGGGAAGTTAGACAGTTGACAGTTGACAGTTGACAGTTGACAGTTGACAGTTGACAGTTGACAGTTGACCGAAGGAAGTCAGGAGAAAGGAATTTTTTTCCTAAACTCGGTAGATTTGCGGTTTTAGATTTTAGATGAGAGAACAAATCTAAAATCTAAAATCATATCACTTACCAAAAATGATTTTTCCAAGGGTTTGTGGCAGGTGAGTGATATGCTGAAAAAGCTGATTTGGCCCGATGCCAAACAATAACTGCATCGCCAACACAATTGCGGCTATAGCAATTGCTGTACCCGCGCTGGCTTTCAATACTTTAAAAGCCCAATTAAACACCAGCCAAGAAACAAGTAAGGAAGCAATTAAGATGATTAACTCTATTGGCATATAACATTTTTAACTCTTATTTTTAATTCAAGCAATACTACCGCGCTTCCGGGTTTCCTTATTAGAAATTCCGACATTTTTTAAACCAGCTTTAATCATTTGCTGCTCTAACAAAGCAAAAAAGCTACTTCGATCGCCCCCGGTGACTACTGCTTGGTTGTGGGCTTCTGCTAGCGTCACGGGATAGCCGCCACCTTTGTGTACTTGAGCTAGCATCATTCCTAAGGCTAAATCTAGCTCTGTATTATCTTGTGCTACCCATTCCGGAATTTCTATTCTAGCAATTTCTGTGCCAACGTGAACATAACAAAAATAGATGGGATTGAGACCGTATAAATCTAAAATTCGAGCGTGGGATTTCCACAACGGGCTTCTTTGTCCGGGTAGCAGGATTGTGGCCCACAAGACGGCATCTCGCAATGGTTCAAATTCTTGACAAGGTGCTTTTTCGTCGAAAGCACTGGTGGCGGAAAATCCGACGTTGGGGCAGTTTGTCATGCAGTCTGGTACTTCGTGGGTGCAGGCTTGAAACCGCAAAAATGATAAGCTTTCGGTGCTGCGAGAAGCGCTCAAGTATCCTAATAAGGGAATTTTTGCTAGGCGCAATTTGTCCCAAGCTTCTAAAATTGGCTGCAAAATTCGATCGCGCGCTTCGCTAGGTAACTGTTCCAAAAACCAATAAATCAGGGAACCATCTACCATTGCCAAAGTTGGCGCGGGTAGTTGATTGTCGTTAAATTTTGCCCAATTGCAGCCCATTTCCGCGAGGGCGATGGCTTCGGAAACGGCGCGCCGGTATCCCATCCACTCTTCGGTTCTAATTCCCCACTGGCGCGAAGCATACAAGTCTTCGGGTTTGTAGAAAACTTCGGGCACGCTGTCTAAAACTGGGTGCCGACTTTGCCCGTAGTGCAGCATGACTGTACCGACGTTGATCAGGTAGCAGTAGGCTATTTCGTGATGGCTGGGCGAAATTTGCGATCCGTCTGTGGCGAAGACTGTGTGGGCGGCGGGCGGTGCGGTGATGTAGGTGCGATCGCCCAAGGGCTCGATCGGCGTGGCTGCATTGAATAATGTGCGATCGCTCCAACTCTCTTGCAATTCTACCAATTTTTCTTGTCCCACTGCCGCCTGTTCCAGCAAATTCTGAGCCACTTCCAAACGCTGGCGAGCCGCCAAAGCTTCCACATTCAAATGCTGGCTCATTCCCTGCATTGCTTTGGCTGCTTTAGTTAAATCTAGCATTGGTTTTAAGTCTCTGATTGGTGCGATCGTTCGGAATGCAAGTCCTTGGGAAAAGAAGGACTAAAGTCCTTACTACGAACCTGGGAAAGAAGGACTAAAGTCCTCACTACGAACCTGGGAAATAAGGACTAAAGTCCTTACTACGAACCTGGAAAATAAGGACTAAAGTCCTTACTACGAACCTGGGAAATAAGGACTAAAGTCCTTACTACGAACCTGGGAAATAAGGACTAAAGTCCTTACTACGAACCTGGGAAAGAAGGACTAAAGTCCTCACTACGAACCTCCTGGAAAAGAAGGACTAAAGTCCTCACTACGAACCTCCTGGAAAAGAAGGACTAAAGTCCTCACTACGAACCTATTTTATTACAGTCACCGATAAAAAAAAATCGATTTTTTTTGTCGGTATGCTTGATTATTTGGGGAATTCCTGTTATATTTATATCATAATGGGAATATGTTCAAAAATATTATTTTCGCAACCATCCCATTATATAAAAATACCATACCAGCACCACAAAAGTCAACAAAAAAAGTGTAAAATTTGGAGATTTTTTTTGACTCTGCTAAGCGAAAAAAAATCTCCCTGCCAACAAGTCTAACATCAACATTCGTCGGGCAGCCAATCGACAAAATCTCCGGCAAACTGCGACAGAGAAAGCAATTGAACTGGTGGATTTTGAGCCACAGATTCCCGTTCTGCCAAAGTATTGTAACCCCAGTCAGCCAAAAACAACCTCACCTGAGATAAATCCGGCTGCTGCTTCACAGAAACCAAAGTTTTTAACCGATCTTCGACAAACCAAATAGTCGTATCTTTGCCAGACGCCGCCAAAAATTCCCGCAATATTTGGTGTTTCGGCTTGTTGTATTCCTTGCCAAAAATTAACTCCGACGGCATTTGTACGCCCGCTAGCTGCAAGAGTTCCCGCACAAAACGGCCTTCCTTGGTGGTGACGATCGCGACTTTGACCGAACTATCCTGTAACGAATGCAGGCGATCGGCTACTCCTGGATAAAAGCGGTGCAAAGACAGCCACCCAGCTAAATCCTCAGCAATCCAACTATCGCGCAGTCCGTCTAACATGGCGCCGACAGACTGGGCTTTTAAATTATTTTCGGTCAATAACTGCGGGACAATGTTTGGCCAGTCTAGCAAAATTTGCTCTTCGGTAATTCCTGTCAGCAGTGCGCGAATCAGCAGGGGCATTTCCCAGCCGGTTTCGATGGCTGGCCTCACTCGGTAAAAACTCAAAGCTAAATCTGCATCGGGGACTATTTCGACTGGTTGCCAGATTTGGCAGTAGGTTCGCCAAGCGGTTTGGAAATATTCGATTAGTCCGTCACAAATTACACCGTCAAAATCAAGGGCTAGAATTGTTGGAGAGTTATTAGTCATCAACTGAGTTTAGAGTTTAGAGTTTATATTTTAGATTTGGGATTTGGCTGAATAGTCTCAATTAAAAAGACTGAACTAGCGGTTTATCGGCAACTGCTTCTAGTTTTTGGGACTTCAACAATTGCGCCCACTCTGCTTTCAGCATCGGATCGTCAGGAGCTTGTCGCCGCATTTGGGCTAGAGTAGAAATAGTATCGTACCAAATCCCATTTTTAGCATAGGCGATCGCCAATTCCATGCGATCGGGATTTGCCAAAGTTTCCTTAAGAGTTGGCTGTGGTTCAATACGCTGCACAAATCCTGTCACCAGATAATCCTCGGAATAATCTTGATTGCAAGGCACTGACAACGACCACTGATAGGGCTGGTTAAGTTGAAGAGATGTTTTGCCATCGCCTTTTTTAGGAATATCGATCTCAACTATCCCTGGTTTTTCAACCTTGAAAGTAGTTTGGTAAACCTCGTTATTTTTGCCATCGTAAGTTTGTAAAGCAAACTCGATTTCTTGAGTCGCAGCAGAAGAAATGTCAGCCAAAAATGTTGGCATTTCTGCTACGGTTAAACCAATATTGCTTTTAGGTATTAAAGGAATAATAGATACATCCTTCACACAACCTCCGCTTCGATGAGTCCCTGCTACTCTACTATTGGGTGCTGTAACATCTGGAGGTTTGAAATTAATATTCTGACTCAGGAGAATTTGTGCAGGCACTGCCTGCATCGGTGGCAGTAAACTGGGGATAGTAAGTGCGATCGCAAATACGGCGATCGCCAGTGCAACCCCACGTACAAAACGTTTCATTTTTTAACCAGATAGCAGGAAGGTTGGGGGTGCCATTTTTACTCATCCCTAGGAGTTTGAATCGCAGCGGGCGATCGGCTTAATTTGTCAATCTTCAGATTCTCATAAGAAGGACAAATTAAGCCTTGAGAAATCGGGACGCTTAAAGAGACTGAACTAGGGGTTTATCGGCGACTGCTTCGAGTTTTTGGGACTTCAACAATTGCGTCCACTCAGTCTTCAGCCGCGCATCATCGGGTGCGACACTACGCATTTGGGCTAAAGTCGCCAGAGTCTCGTACCAAATGCCATTTTTAGCATAAGCGATCAGCTTCGCCCTCGGGTCGGGATTTGCCAAAGCGCTCTTGAGAGTTCCTTGCGGTTCAACTCGCTGCATCCATCCTTTAATAATATAATCTCCCGATCGTTCCTGAGGATCGCAAGCCAGTGCAAACGACCAGACATATCGCTTACCAACCTCAATATTTTTTGTCTTACCTTTGTCAGAAAGGCTGACTCCCACAATTCCAGCTTTGTCAACTTTCAAACTAGATTCGTAGACTACTTCGGATTCATCTTCGTTTAGCAAAACAAACTCTACTTGAGCCGCCGGCTGAGAAACATAGACAAAAAATGTTGGCGACTCTGTGAGGGTTAAGCCAATATTGCTTTCAGGTATTAAGGGAGTAATCGATAAGCCATCCTGCAACTGACAGCCTCGATGTGCTCCCCCTTGCCGGTTCTCGGGGGCTGTTACCTCTGGCGGTGTGAAATTAACATTCTGACCCAGGGGAGTTGGTGCAGGGACAGCCTGCATCGGTGAAAACAAGCTGGGGAGAGTAATTGCGATCGCCAATACAGCGATCGCCAGTGCCGTAAAATGTAGAAAACGTTTCATTTTTTTCACCAGATAGAATAAAATCAGGGTTCGGATTTTTACTCCTGACTAGGAGTAGGAATCGCAGCGGGCGATCGGTTTAATTTGTCAATCTTCAGAGCCTCAGAAGAAGGACAAAAGAAAGCCTTGAGAAATAGGGAGGCTTAAAAAGACTGAACTAGCGGTTGATCGGCAACTGATTCGAGTTTTTGGGACTGCAACAATTGCTTCCACTCGGCCCTGAGACTCGCATCATTGGGTGATCCTCGCCGCATTTGGGCTAGAGTACCAATTGTATCGTACCAAATATTATTTTCAGCATAAGCGATCGCCAAGGCCATAGGGTCAGGATTTGCCAAATTTTTCTTGAGAGTTTCCTCGGGTTCAATGCGCTTCACAAACCCTTTAACAAAATAATTTCCCGACGGATCGTCATTGCAAGCCACGGAAAACGACCACTGATACCGCTGGTTAACCTCCAGAGATTTTTTGCCCTCCCCTTTGTTAGGAATACTGACCTCAATTATCCCCGGTTTGTCAACTTTGAAAGTCGTTTTATAAGCATCGATTCCTTTTCCATCGTCAGCTTGCAACGTAAACTCGACTTGAGTCGAAGGGTGAGAAACATAGGCCAAGAATGTTGGCGATTCTGCTATGGTTAAACCATCATTGCTTTTAGGTATTAAAGGAACAATAGATAAATCCTTCGGACAAGCATTCCCTCGATGCGTCGCCGATTGCCTGTTGTCGGGGGCGTCTACATCGGGAGGTTTAAATTTAACATTCTGACTCAGCAGCATTGGTGCAGGCACAGCCTGCATCGGTGGCAGGAAACTGGGGAGACTAAGTGCGATCGCACATACAGCGATCGCGAGTGCAGTAAAATGTAGAAAACGTTTCATTTTTTCACCAACCTTATAGATATATTATAGATCTCGTCTCTACTGTTAGTCCGGAGTTCTCAGCCCGGGCGCGATCCGGTCAAGTTTTGATTGTTCGCATCGCCATCAAAAGAAGGAAAAAAGTTCAATAAATAGCGATTTTTAAAGAGACTCAACCAGCGATTGACCTACCACTGATTCCAGTCCTTGGGACTGCAACAATTAGGTCTACTTGGCTCTGGGTCTCGCATATCTCGGTGTCTGTCGCCGCATTTGGGTTCAAGTAGCGAGAGTTTCGTACCAAATCTCATTTTTAGCATAAACTTCGAGCCACGTCATCGGGTCGGGATTTGCCAAATCGCTATTGAGAGTTGGCTGGGGTGCGATGCGCTGTACGAACCCTTTAACAACTGTATCTGCCATCTGCCGATCGAGCGTCTGGTTCGCAAATCATCGAAAACGATCGCACGTAACGCTTGCCAACTTCCAGTGATTTGTTGCTGTCGCCCGTAGCGAGAATGCTAATTTCAACAATCCCGGATTCATCAACTTTAAATGTTTTTTGGTACATAAATTTTTTCTCCCTGCTGGCGACCAATATTTTTGAGAAGCTAGTCTCACACCGCAGATACAGAATTTGAAGCTTGACAAATCAATAACATTAATTAATTGGAGCTGCAACTGGATTCTGGGGACGGTAAATCCAGCGGTCGAGGTCGCGAGTGTGATTCCATATACATTTCGCTACCAGCGAACTGTAAAGTTTTGTTACAAATCGGTCGGAGTTTCCGGGTGTTCTAAGATGGAAGAAGTCTCGTGTAGGTGCCGACAAGCAACATAACTGCTGTTCGGTGAAACGACTCAAAATTTTATAATCTGGCAATGACTAAAATATCTAACAAATTTCTATCTGACAAAATTCGTTGGGCAGCGGCTCAATTGAGTCAACTGTATAAACCATCACTAACAGTTGTTAGCTCTGTATTAATTGGAAGCGCGGCAGTAACATTATGGTTGGGTGGGGCTAGGCACCTAGGAATACTGGAACCAGCAGAATTAAGCGCTTACGACCAAATGCTGAGATGGCGTCCCGACGAAAAGCCAGATCCGCGCTTGCTAATTGTGGGGATTACCGAAGCAGACATTCAGAAACTAAAGCAGTGGCCGATATCCGATCGCAAAATAGCTGAAATATTACAAAAACTAGAAAAAATGCAGCCGGCAGTCATCGGCTTAGACGTACTGCGAGATGTACCTTTAGGAGAGGGGCGCGAGGAATTAACTAAAGTTTTACAAAAAAGCGATCGAATTATCGGGGTATGTTTAGTCACCGACGGAGGCCCCGACACTCCCGGTTCTCCCCCTCCTCCGGGAATACCAGCAAACCGGGTGGGATTTGCAGATTTTGGAATCGATCCGGGCGGCATACTCCGCAGGGCTTTATTATTTATGAAACCACCGATAATTAAGGGCGATAACTCGGTAGAAAAACATCTTTGCAATGACAATTTTCAAGTTTTAACTTCCTTCAACCTCCAGCTATCACTCCGCTACTTGCAAAAGTATAAAATTTTCCCCAGACTGGGAGCAGATCAATCTTTATGGCTGGGAAAAACTAATTTAAAAAAATTAAAAAGCAATGACGGAGGATACAGCAATATCGATGCGAGGGGATATCAAATACTAATTAACTATCACTCCAGAAACCAAGTTGCAAACAAAGTTACAATTAGCGATGTTTTACAAGGGAAAGTCAATCCGAATTTAGTGAAAGATAAAATAGTGCTGATCGGTTACACATCAGAAACCGTTAAAGATATATTTTATACTCCTTACAGTGGACAGCAGCAAAAAAACCAATTCATGCCGGGGATCGTGGTACACGCACAAGTAATCAGCCAAATTTTGAGTGCTGTTTTAGACAAGAGACCGATGTTTTGGTTTTGGCCGGAATGGGCAGAAATCCTGTGGATTGCAGGATGGTCAATTGTGGGAGGAACCGTGGCATCGCGGATGGCTCACCCATGGAAGCTGGCGCTGACATTCGCAGCAATACTGTCGGGGTGTGGCGCGATCGGTTTTGGGATTTTTCTGTTGGGAGGGTGGGTGCCTGTAGCAGCGCCAGCCTTAGCATTAATCCTGACTGGTGGCAGCATTGTATCAGCAGACAGATTTAATAAATCGGGATACGGGAAAGCAATTACCGATCGCGTAAAACAAGTATTCAAAATCGAAATAGACCAAGCCCAAAAAGAACAACAAGTTGCAGACATTGTAGAATCAGATTTCTTTAAAGAATTGCAGCTCAAGAAAGATGAACTCAAAAGTAGTAAAAAAGATACCTCTGAAAAAACTCCCTCGGATCCCCAAGAAATAACGGTGGGTAATGTGGATCTTCCCCAGGCCCAAAGCGACGCAGACGAATTCTTAGCTCAGTTGCAGCTAAAAGCCAAACAGCAGAAGCAGCGGGCCGCGGCGACTGCATCGGAAAGCGACTCAAAAACAGAAAGCGCGATCGATCCTGGCGCGAGTGCTAGTTCTGGCGAAACCGAACCCGATGAGGGGTTCAGCGATTTGCAAGCCAGGGCAAAGCAGATGCGGCAGCGCCGGAAGGCAGACAAGAAGATCGAAGAGGAAAAAATTGATACTTTATGATATATGATGCGATCCTCAATTCCATCATAATTGATTGTCGCCGTTTCTCCCTGTCATAGTAGTAGAATCTACGGTAAAATATGACTTACATTCCGTTTTGACGGTGTTAAGCCTAGTTGACTAATTACTACGCCCTGTATCTATTTTAGCGATCGGGTTATTCAGATTACTTTTGGTTGTAGACTACAATTCGATCTGCCTCTGATTAATGCCTTCGTTTCTAGAGTCTGATTGATTGGCAGACTTCGTAGCTAAGCAGGGTTCCCAACTATAGAGGACATAAATCAACAACTGAATCTAAATAAAAGTCCAGCATCTCAAAAACTTGAAAGTCCATAAATGATTAGACTTAAAGAGATAATTGTTTAATCTTTGCAATACGCCTATCATGTCCAAAATCATCTCTGTCCACTCTTACCGGGGTGGCACTGGCAAATCTAACATGACTGCAAACCTGGCATCTATTATCGCTCGCGGCGGAAACAGGGTCGCCATTGTGGACACAGACATTCAATCGGGAGCATCCCGGTTATGTAAATATCGGAATAACAATAGTCCGGACAGTTTTCAATGACCAACGGTAGAATGGGGGTTCTGGGTTCCAGCCTCTGTGAAATATTAACGGTAGAATGAGGCTTTG
>NZ_JAHREU010000082.1:0-27848 GCF_020883145.1 Microcoleus sp. CAWBG27 | reverse complement strand
CCCGGAAGTGCAACTTCAACTCAGGAAACTCCCGCAAGTTTGCCAATTCCTGAAGTCGTCGAAACTTTATCGGATGTCGCACCTCCAAAATTAGTCGAAAATTCCGCAACTTTACCCGGAAGTGCAACTTCAACTCAGGAAACTCCCGCAAGTTTGCCAATTCCTGAAGTTGTCGAAACTTTGTCGGATGTCGCACCTCCAAAATTAGTCGAAAATTCCGCAACTTTACCCGGAAGCCTCAACTCCAATCTCAAAACTCCCGCAAGTTTGCCAATTCCTGAAGTTGTCGAAACTTTGTCGGATGTCGCATCGGAAAATTCCGCAACTTTACCCGACAGCCTCAACTCCAATCTAAAAAATCCCGCAAGTTTGCCAATTCCTGAAGTTGTCGAAACTTTATCAGGTGTCGCATCGGGAAAATTACTCGAAAATTCGACAAGTTCATCCGAAAGTGAAACGAATTCGGCAGAAAACAAGGAAAATTTGCAACTTCGGAAAACAACCGAGAAGTTGTCCGGCTTGGCAGGTGATTTTTCCGGTAAAATGTCCGAATCAGAACCTAAATACCTTGATTTCCCAACCGAAATTCACCAAGAGAAATCCCAACTAAAAAATTCCCCCTCTCCCAATCTCCCCCTCTCCCCTTCTCTCCTTCTCCCAATTTGGAAAGACGAACTTTATTTGGAATTCCACCGGGGTTGTTACACGACTCGCGCTGACCAAAAACGCCAAAATCGCCGCTGCGAAGATTTGCTCTATCAAGCGGAGTTGTTGTCTTCGATCGCGACAATCTGCACTGGTGCGGTTTATCCGAAAGTTGAGTTAGAATCGGCTTGGAAACAGGTGTTGTTTAACCAGTTTCACGATATTTTGCCCGGTTCGGCGATCGCCCAGGTCTACACTGATGCTAATCTAGCCTTTGCTCGGGTCGATCGCACTTGTCGCCACATCCTGCTAAAATCCTTGGATGCGATCGCTGCTCAAATTTCTCTGCCTTCTCCTCCGCAGCCGGACGCTCAACCGATTTTTGTTTTCAATTCTCTCAATTGGTCGCGCTCTGAAGTTGTCGCCCTAACTCTTCCCGATTCCCCCGATTGGGCTTGGCAAATTTATGACTTATCGGGACAACGGTTGACTTCGCAGATTGTTAAGGGCGATCGACTCCCACCGCAATCTCAATCTACACTGTTATTTTCGGCAGAGTCTGTTCCGGCGATCGGCTACCGCGTTTTTTGGCTCTGTCGTCAAGATGCTCAAACAGTCGATCGTCCGTCAGTAAGCTCAGCAACCGAAAAAAAGACAGATTTATCGAAACTTACATACGGTATAGCACAAAAAAACACGCCTTGTCAAGAAACGCATTTTTCAGCCCCAGAAATGGTGTTAGAAAATGAGCTTATTCGGGCAACAGTAGACGCAGAAACTGGTAATTTATCCAGCATTTGGGATAAAGCAAACAATAGAGAAGTCCTGAATGCAGTCGGAGGCAATCAACTGCAAGCCTTTCAAGACAGCGGTCAATATTGGGATGCTTGGAACATCGATCCGAATTACCAAAAACATCCATTACCCGCCCCGATACTCAAACAGATTTCTTGGGTAGACCGGGGAGAAGTACGGCAGAGTTTGCGCGTAGTTATGCAAATTGGTAAATCCGAGTTTCGCCAAGATTATATAGTAGAAACAGGTTCGCCACTGCTGAAAATCAAGACAGTCGTAGATTGGCAAGAAACTCACGTTTTAGTCAAAACAGCCTTCGGGTTAAATGTCGCAGCAGATTTTGCAACTTGCGAAATTCCCGGCGGCGCGATCGCACGCACGACCAAGCCGCAGACACCGGCAGAAAAAGCCAAATGGGAAGTACCGATTTTCCGTTGGACTGATATCAGCAACGACGGTTTTGGAGTCAGTTTGCTTAACGATTGTAAATACGGTTGCGACATTCAACCAAATCAAATTCGGCTGACTTTGCTCAGAAGTTCCACTTGGCCGGATGAAGCAGCAGATGTTGGAGTTTCCCAATTTACTTGTGCCGTCTATCCCCACGCTGGAAATTGGCAAGAAGCCGACACTGTTCGGCGCGGCTGCGAGTTGAATATGCCGCTGTTAGTAAAGGTGTTGTCGCCGTTGCAGGAAAATCGCGATCGGACTCTGCCACCCGTTGGCAAGTTCTTGGATTTGTCCGCCGAAAATTTAGTGTTGATAGCTTTCAAACAGTCGGAAGATGATGCGAATGTCTGGATTTTTCGGTGTTGCGAATCCGAGGGGAAACAGGCTGTGTTAGCATTGGATGGCGATTTGGGATTGGAGATTTTAGAGTCAGTCGATTTGCTGGAAAGACCTGCAATTTTGTCTGAAAAGTTGCCTCTATCGGAAAGTTTTAAGATAGAACCTTGGAAAATTGCTAGTTTTGCTGTTGTAACGAACCGCGAAGGCGCGAAGGACACGAAGGAAGAGGGGGAAGGGAGGAAGGAATAATCTCAAAACCTAAGATATTAGACTTCTTGCATCAATCATTCAATTATACAGGAACCGCAGATGTCAAGCAGATAAACACAGGTAAACGCAGATGATTTTTTAAGATAATTTGCAACTTTTGCAATCTTGTCTATTGCCGATCGCCTTTCAGCTAACGGGCGCGGGAATCCCTCGCGCGATATCGTTTACAGATAGGTGTCGATCGCCCGCCAAGCAGTTTTGAGGTCTCCTACTCCCCAAAGCTACGGCAAAAGCTGACCCAACAATTGCGATCGCCGCCCGGTTCATCCGCAGCCAGGGCAAATATCCCCAGCCGAAACCTAAGTAAGTCAGTCCCAACAGTAGATATTTGAATGTTATCATAGATACGTGACATACCCGACACTCATTATTGTAAACAAATAGAGTGCGGGCTTCCTCTTTCAACGGGAGAGCCTCGACGCGAGCAATCTCTAAGCTGGTCTTATCCTCCCTCCGTAGGTTTTACTCACCCGAAGGTGGTCCTAACTAGCAAGATAATTACTTATCTTCGAGGCAGACTCCCTGTGTCCCAAGGAGTAGAATTGTTGATTTTTTCACCCATCCATCAGCTCTTTTACGGCAAGAAAGGGATCTTGGGGCTACCAGTCAGAAACTGATAGGTGGTGTCTAGCATTTATACAACGGAAAGTTCGCCCACCACGGCTACTCTTATCATCCCCGCTTATTTCGATTCTATCATGGATTCGCTATCGCTCAATTTGCTTGCTGCTCGTTTTCATCCCGTCACTCATCCTGTAAACGGATAGAGTGCGGGACTTCCCACTCGTATTAGTTAAAACAATTGATTGCCAATTTTTTCCATTGTCGGGGATACTACAAGTACACAGGGGGTAATTGCTGTTTTAACTGCTGACACGGCAACGCCACAGGAAATATCTCCCGCACGCAGACGGTCTAGCAACTACTGCAACCGCTAAGAGGGTTAAGATGTTCTTAATTGCCGAAACCCTTGTGGTTGATTGCAATGAAAGGTCTTCCCTCGAACGTCTTCCGTCTTCCTTCGGTCAACTGTCAACCGTCAACCGTCAACTGTCAACTCTTCCTTCTTCCTTCTTCCTTCTTCCTTCTTCCTTCTTCCTTCTTCTTTCGGTCAACTGCCAACTGCCAACTGCCAACTGCCAACTGCCAACTGCCAACTGCCAACTGCCAACTCTTATTTCTATACAAACACAGGGGTTGCATCGGAAGCGAAAACCAGCGTGCTGGACAAGCTGTAATTTTGTTACAAATTGTAACTTTTTCAAATAACAGGTTAAATTTAGTTTCACAAGAAAGTTAAATTCCAGAAAGTAAAATTAATTACAGTCGAGTTAAGCTAAAAGTGTTTGCTAAAAAAAATCATTCAAGCAACCCAGAAACCAACAATTCTCACTTGACAGGTACGGGGGACGATCTCGCGGCCACGAAAGTTTCGTCCACCAAACAACAAGTCGAACAGGATTGGTATCGAACTGTCTACGATAATTTTCCGGGCATTTACTTCGTCCTAGACGCTTTGGGAAGAGTTTTTTCCCTCAATCAATTCGGCGAATCTCGCCTCGCCTACAGGTCGCAGGAATTAATTTGTCATTCAATTTTTAACATATTTTACTGCCAAGATCAAGGGAAAATGCAGTCAGAATTTGCGAGATTGGTTCACCCGACAAAAGGTACGTCAAATCCAAAAGTCGCCTGTTGGGAAGGCTGTTTGACTCGCAAAGACGGCAAAATTATGTGGGTAAAAGCAACGGCGCGCGCTTTGCCTGCGGTAGAATGGAAAATAGACGAAAATACCGATAGTCACTCAGTTGCCAATTTCCAACGGCCGGTGGTACTGTTAGTTTGCGAAGAAATTAAGGCCGCTGCGCCGGTAGCACCGCCGCCAAATTCTCAGGACAATTGGCGCCGTTCAACTTTGGCGATCGCAAAATTAGCCAAAAGTCAACTTAAAGAACGCAACAATATAGAAGAATTCATCCGCGAAGTCACGGAAACCGCTGTCAGTATTGTCAACTGCGATCGAGCCAGTATTTGGCTGTACGGGGAAGACAAAACCCAGCTTCACTGTATCGACTTTTACGAACAAAATACCAAACTCCATTCCGTACAAATAATCATCACAGCGGCCGACTGTCCGGCGTATTTTCAAGCCTTAAAATCCGTAAATGCGATCGCAACGGTGGCAGCCGAAAATGACCCGAGAACGCGAGAACTGGCAAGTCTTTATTTTGCAGATCGGGGTACGACTGCCCTGTTGAATGTACCGATTTTGCTGGCAGGTCAAATGGCTGGAATAGTCAGCGCTGAACGCCGGGGTTCCAGCATCCAGTGGACGGAAGAAGAACACGAATTAACTACAATCTTAGCAGAATTTGTATCGTCAAGTTTGTCGGCTAGCGAAAGCTTAAAATTAGAAGCTATGCGGCGCGAACAGCAGCAAAATATGCTGAGTCAATACTACGACCAACTAGAAGAAAGAGTAGAAAGACGCACGGCAGAACTCAAAAGAACTAACAAAAAACTGGAACAAGAAATAATTAAAAGAAAACAAGTAGAAGCAGAAATGCGCCGCCAGCACCAAGAACAGCAAATTATTTTTGATTCGGTGCCGGCGATGATTTGGTACAAAGATACGGACAGCCGCTTGTTGCGAATTAATCAAGCCGCCGCTGCATCGAGAGGTTTGCCCGCAAATCAACTAGAAGGCAAATCTTTTTATGAAATCTATCCAGACGAAGCAGAACAATATTATTTAGAAGATTTAGAGGTCATCAATTCCGGCGTTCCGAAACTGGGAAAAGTCCAACTGCTGCCAACTGCCACGGGTCACAAATGCTGGGTGCGGACAGATACAATACCCTACCGCGACGAATCAGGTCAAGTGGCTGGCGTTATCGTGTTTGCAGTAGATATTACAGATTTAATTAGAGTCGAAAGAGAACTCCGAGAAAATCGCGCTCGCCTTACTGAAAAAGTTGAGAAACGCACTGCTATGTATCGGCAGGCAATGGCCGCCCTGTATTCTGCAAATACGCAAATGCAACAGCTAATTAACAACAGCTATGCCGGGGATCGTGGTAGCAGCACAGCAGCACAATTGCTCGAATGCGAAGCTTATTTTGAACCAGTTGCCGTGGCTGACCGCGACACAATTTTGAGCGTCAGCAGGGATTTTGCCGAACTGTTCGGTTACGAACCTGCGGAAATGGTGGGAATGAGTTTGCTGGAACTGCTGTCGCCAAAATCTTACAAAATGGCGCCACAAATGATTTCTGCACCCAGCAATACAGTCTGCGAAACGATTTTTCTCAGGCGGGATGGGACTGCTTTTCCTGCTGACGTGCGTAGCAAATTTGTAGTTTGCGAAGGTCGTTTGGTGCAGGTTAAAGCAGTGCGAAATCTCACGGAACGCAAATTAATGGCAGCAGAATTAGAACGATCGCGCTCTTTGTTGCACGCTACTATGGAAGCAACGGCAGACGGTATTCTCGCTGTTACTAACGCCGGAGAATTGATTAGTTTTAATGAAAAGTTAGTTCAAATGTGGGGTATCCACGAAGAAGTTAGAAACTCACTGGATAGAACGGTGCGGCTGACGTTTCTCACTAAGCAAGTTAAAGATCCGAGGGATTTTTTACAGAGAGTTAGAGAAATTTATAGCGATGCCGAGTCCGAAGGCTGCGATATTCTCGATTTTAAAGACGGCCGGACTTTTGAGCGCTACACGCAGCCGATTCGAGTCGGACAAAATATTATTGGCAGGGTGTGGCGCTTCCGCGATATTACTTCTCGCGAAAAGGTGACGGCAATGTTGGGGGATTCTCAACGGCGCTTTCGGGCAATTTTTGATTCTTCTTTCCAATTTGTTAGCTTGCTAAAACCGGATGGCATTTTGCTGGAATCTAACCAAACTTCTCTAGATTTCGCGGGAATTAAGCTGCGGGATGTGGCAAATCGACCGTTTTGGCAGGGGCCTTGGTGGGGGGGTTCTCCGGAAGTTCGGGAACAGTTGCAAGAGGCGATTTCTCGATCGGCAAAAGGTGAATTTGTCCGCTATGAAGTGGAGGTTCAAGGGGTAAACCGCACGGCAACTATCGATTTTTCTCTCAAACCGGTGGCAGACGAAACTGGTAAAATTGTCTTGCTGCTGCCGGAAGGTCGAGATATTACTGAAAGCAAGCAGGTGCAAGTGGCTCTGCGCCAGCAAGTTGAGCGGGAACGCCTGATCGCCGAAATTCAATCTCGCATCCGTTCTTCTCTGGATCTCAAAGATATTCTTAAGACTACAGTAGCGGAAGTGCGGGAGTTTTTGGCCACGGATCGGGTGATTATTTTCCGCTTCCGACCAGATTGGAACGGGGATGTGGTGGTGGAGTCGGTGGGCGCAGGATGGATGCCGCTGATGGGGATGGCGATCGAGGATTGCTGTTTTGCTAATACTTATGTGGGACAGTATTTAAAGGGCAGAATTCGCGCTGTAGAAAACATTCAGGCTTCTAATTTTGCCGAGTGCCACGTCAATTTTTTGGCCGAGTGTCAGGTGAAGGCGAATTTGGTGGTGCCCATCGTGCAGCAGGGAATCGAACACCGCGACGGCAATCCTACTTGTCAAGTGCCGAAGTTGTGGGGTTTGTTGATTGCCCACCACTGTTCGGCGCCCCGCGAGTGGCAGCCGTTTGATATGGATTTGCTGAGTGAGTTGGCTACTCAAGTGGCGATCGCGATCGAACAATCTTTACTTTACCAGCAGTTAGCTGCTGCTAACCAGCGGTTGGACGGGTTGGCGAATTTGGACAGTCTGACTCAGCTAGCTAACCGCCGCCGGTTTGACGAGGTGATTAATCGGGAATGGGAACAGTCGAGCACTGCCGAACCCCTATCTTTGATTATGTGCGACATTGACTGTTTTAAACTTTATAACGACAATTACGGCCACCAAGCTGGGGATGCTTGTTTGCAACAAGTCGCGCGGGCGATCGGGGATGCTTGCGCCAACGCACCCGCAGAACGCCTTTATTTGGCTGCTAGGTACGGTGGCGAGGAATTTGGGGTAATTTTGCCAAATACGGATATCGCCGCTGCACAGGCTTTTGCCGAGGGAATCCGCAGGCGCGTCAAAGCTTTGGCAATTCCCCACCTCAAGTCTGTTGTCACCGATTGTGTGACTCTCAGCATGGGGGTGGCGACGATTGCTGAAGGTCAAAATTCGCCGAAAATGCTGATTGAAGCTGCTGATAAGGCGCTGTATCGGGCTAAGTCAGGCGGGCGCGATCGAGTTGTCCGTTGACAGTTGTCAGTTGTCAGTTGACGGTTGACAGTTGTCATATCAAATCCGGTAGCATTGGAATTATTAATCTTTCTATTCTCTCTCTGTGTCCTCTGCGCCCTCTGCGGTTAAATAATTCCGATCCAACCGGAAACGATATCAGTAGTCAGTAGTCAGTAGTCATCAGCGTACCAAAAAAACGATCGCGCCAACCGGCATAAGGTTAGGGCGATCGCGATACTATGAATCAGCATTTATATATCGGACTCGGTGCGGATTTTTACGCATTTTTACGGGTTTTGTTACAAAACTTTACTGTTGCGTAAAAATATCCAGAAATCCCTTTTCTCTACCTGCTATCAAGGTGTTTGTAGTGAGGACTTTAGTCCTCAGATTTTAGAAGGACTAAAGTCCTCACTACAAACCAAATTCCCATTCTATTTTGCTAACAGTTTTTGAAACACTTCATACATATCTTGGGCTAACTGTTGAGGATTCCACAAAGGCGCGAGATTTTCTGGCTGCTTAGACTTAATTAAATGCTCTTTCACCGCATTTCTCAAACCAGCATCGCGCCCAAACTTAACTCCCCACTGCGTGTATTCCTCCCAAGTCCAAGCCGCACCCACATCTAGATTTGCACTTTTGAGAAAAGCATAACCCATTCGGGAAAGATATTGGTCGCCGGATCTCGTTACTACTGGCAAATTCGCCCACAAAGCCTCTAAATTGTGAGTCCCGCCGTTGTAAGGATAGGAATCTAACAACACGTCGGCTACATAATAAATAGCACGATGTTCTTCTTCACTTCGGGTTTGACCGATAAACTTAATCCGTTCAAAATCTACTCCCTGAATATCGCATTCTTCGCGGTATGTGCTATGAATTATATCCGGATCGCCTTGACCTTTGCGAATCAACATACTATCTGGTACTTGTTTAAGTATTCTAACTTGAGCTTGCACCATTTCAGGATTAGTTTTTCGACCCGGAGCGACACAGAGATAAGCCATTTGATCCAAGCCAATCCCGAGGGCATTTCTAATCGCCTCTCGATTCACAGGAATGCTTTGCAGTTCGCCAATTGCTACCGAACAATTAGGCAATCTCACTAACTGTTCTAAGTAATTTTTGTCAACGCCTGGGGGGTGAGTGTGTTCGTCGCACAGAAAGTAGTGATTGTCGGAAATGTATGGCGCGTCGAATCCCAACCAAGAAACGCAAATCCCCGCCGGATATTGGTACAATACTTCGACATTTGTCGGTACTGTCATCGAGTCTAAGTCTATTAGAACATCCAAATCGTCTTGGACTACTTCGGCGAAGATTTCGCCACCGTCAGCAAAACCGTTGGGATATTTTTTCGGCCAGTAAAACTTGCCTGCCATTTCTTCAAACCGCTGTGTAACTTCGTCTCGGTTGAGTTTACCTGTCACGTAAAGATGAACGTGGGGTGTGATGCGGCTTAATTCGCGGATTAAGGCTTCGCTACACCAACCTACGGAGTGGCGGCGGAAGTGTTTGGAAAGGAAGCCGATTTTTAAGGGCTGTTGTTTGGTTAAATAATTTGCGGATTTGATTCGGTTGCCTTGCTGTCTCTGGGGGACGGCTTTTTGGTAGTATTGTTTGGCAATTAGTCGGTAAAAACTGGCATTTTTTTCGCGGTTGTCTCGGAGGTGGGAAACTGCAAACAGGAAGATTTCGTAAAGCAGTTTGAGTTCGATAACGCTAAAGGTTTCGACTTTTTCGTAGCAGAGTTGTTCGATTTCTTCGAGTTTCTCAATTGCCTGTTTGCTGACTCCTGATTGGAGGTAAGAAAAGACGTAGGCTGTGGCTGACATGACTGGGGCATTTTCACCGCAGAATTCGCAGTATTTGTCGGCGACGCTGCGGGCTCTGGCGAGGTTGGTGGAGTGGCTTAGCAAGTCGCACAGTTGTTGGTGGGCTTCGCTGTATTTGGGGTTGCATTCGATCGCCTTTTCAAAATATGCGATCGCCTCCAACGGCTTATCTTGTTTCTGAATGTGTCCCATCCGGCAGTAAACCTCTGCCCAATCCGGTTTTAAGGCTAAAGCTTGCTGATAGCTGGTTAATGCTTCTTCCAGCTTGCCCTGCATGGACAAACAACTGCCGATGTTTGCGTGAACTTCCGGCCAATCCGGCTTAATTTTTAGAGTATTTTGATAATTGGCAATCGCTGCTTCGTAGTTGTATTGCTGCATGAAAGAGTTGGCTAAATTGAAGTGCAGCACTTCTAATTCGGGTTTTAAAGCAACAGCTTGCTGGTATGCAATGATGGCAGCATCGAAATTTCCTTGCTGCGATCGCGCGCTGGCGATGTTACCATAGGCCTCTGCCCAATCTGGTTTAATGGCGATCGCCTTTTGGTAGCTTGCGATGGCTTCGTCGCGCTTACCTTGACTAAACAGTCGGTTTCCCAGGTTGAAGTGGAAGTCGGCGCCGACAAGCTGCGGGTTGAGCTCGGATGTTCTCTGAAAACAGGCGATCGCACCGTCGATGTTGCCGTGTTTGTGATATACTTTGCCTAAATTCCAGTGAGCGCCCGCTAAATCTGGACTCAGGGCAATGGCTTGTTGGTAATGGGCGATCGCCTCTTCCAAACGATCCATTTTGAAATACATACTGCCGATATTGGCGCGCACTTCCGCAAAATTTGGCTGCAATTCCAAAGCTTGAGAATACGATCGAATCGCAGCTTCCATTTTACCCACCGCTTGCAAAGCATTGCCTAAAGTTACGTAAGCATGGGTGTAATCAGGTCGAATTTTGATAGCTTGGTGGCACGCTGCGATCGCCTCTTGAATTTTACCCTTAACTAAAAAGTTTTCTGCCAGTTTTTTGTACTGTTCTACTTCTTGAAAATTAGCAACTTGTGCGATATCTGGAACATTCAGCGAGGTAACTTGTTCGGAAACTTCAGCAGGGTTAGTAAACGGAGTATTTAAATTTTCAGGATTGGGCGCTGGCGGCAAATTGATACTCGAAGGCTGCAATCCATAGCCTTCATCTTTGCTGACAGATACTGGTTGTTGTTCGTCAGATTCTGTTTCTAATGCGAGAAATTTGCTATCGGTAGTTTCTTGCTGTTTTTGCGCGGTTAAACTGGATATTTTATCTGCCGCGCTGGCATTTTCCGGTTGCAGTAGCAGCACTTTTTGGCAGCAAGCAATTGCCCCATCTAACTTTCCTTGCTGCTGCAAAACGCCAGCCAGCATCAAATTCACCGAGCACAAACCGGGATTAATAGCAAGAGCTTGTTCGTAAGCCTTTGCCGCCTGTTCTAATTGCCCTAACTTGTAATACATACTGCCGAGATTCGCACTAGCTTCTGCTAAATTCGGCTGAAGTTGTAAAGCTTGCAAATAAGCTTTAATTGCCATTTCTAGCTGGTTTTGGCCGTGCAGGGCATTGCCCGCTGTCAGGTAAGCGGGAGCAAAATTCGGTTGGAATTTGATGGCGAGGTTGCATTGCGCGATCGCGCGATCGAATTCTCCTTGCAAAACATAAACTTCCGCCAACTTTTTATGAACTTCCGCATCTTTAGGATCCAACTCTAAAGCTTTCTGATAATTCTCGATGGCGCCACCGAGAACTCCTCTATCTTTCAGGAGATTTCCCTTGACAAAATATGTTTGAGCTGATTCTAAATCCACCAAAAACTCTTGGATCATTTGCTCTGCCACTCTTAAAGGTTTTACACTAATACTATTCAACCATTCTACCCACTCTCGGGCTCGCACAGACCAAGTACACCCTCGATTGATATATTCTACCTGCTGTCTCAGATAAGTTTCAGCAGTAGCACTGCCCGCCCCCGTACAATCTTTTAAAACTTCGACTGTCGCATCTAAAAACCGCCTTGTATATCCCTCCCAATCCGGTGTACCTGCACGCTTCCAATTAATGACCGATGTCAAATTTTTTACCCCTGACATGGAAACTAGACGCGCAAATCCAGCCGTTGTTTCCGGCAAAGCTGCCAATTCACTCGTCACAATGCGGCAACCGCTGGCCATCGCCTCCATCACCGCAATAGATGACGTTTCCAGATAGCTATTCGGGTAAGCTAAAACCGCGACAGAACGCAGTTGCCGGACGAGTTCGGGTTGCGGTACAGAACCGACATACTCGACACCTTCTATTTCCTGACACTCTTCGTAAAGTCCATCGAAACAAAGCTGATTATCATTGTCGTCTATTTGGTGTACTTTCATGCTAGAAAATACTTTTAATCTGGTTCCGGGGACAGCTTGACGAATTTCGGGAAAAACTTTTAATAAAATATCCAGTCCGCGAAACGGAGTGCTAGTGTAAGCTAGAATGGGCGGTCGAGATTTTTGAGATTGGATCGAAAGATTATCGGCAAAAATGTTAGCAAAACAAGGTGCGATCGCATTTCTTAAAACACAACTGCGATTGGAGTCAATCCCAAAACGAGTGTGAAATTGCTGGCGCTGCCACTCGCTGACAAAAACCAAAGCATCACAAGCATTAATTTCTAGCTTATCCTTGAAACCGTCAAGAAAGACAAAGTCAGGTTCGTTATGAATCCACAAAATCAACTTAGTTTGTTGACCCAAAAGCGGCTTAATTTCCAGTGCTTTACCGACTACATTGACTACAACCAAAAAATCGAGCGATCGCAATAATTCCAAATTAGCACTGTCCGCCACCCGCAGCCTGCAATCAACACCGCGCGACATCCCCGACTCGGAAGTATTGTTGAGTAGAAATACCTCATTTCCCAGGGCTGCCAACGCCTCAGCTAAATAACAAATAGCCGACTGAGTGCCGCCCAAAGGTTCGCGGTAAGGAGTTTCAATATTGTAATCCCAAGTATAGGTATCGAGAAATCCGATTTTCATTGTGGCAATTATCCGCCGATTTGTGAACTGTATTTTTTATTGAACCGCAGAGGGCGCAGAGGACACAGAGAAGAAAGAGAGAAGTTTCCAATTAAAATAATTTGCAACTTCCCTCTCTTATCCTTCTGATTCCTCTCTGCGTTCTCTGCGTTCTCTGTGGTCAAATAAATCTATATTTCCCATTTCATTGTGGCAATTATCCGCCGATTTGTGAACTGTATTTTTTATTGAACCGCAGAGGGCGCAGAGGACACAGAGAAGAAAGAGAGAAGTTTCCAATTAAAATAATTTGCAACTTCCCTCTCTTATCCTTCTGATTCCTCTCTGCGTTCTCTGCGTTCTCTGTGGTTAAAAAAATCTATATTTCCCATTTCATTGTGGCAATTATCCGCCCATTTGTGAACTGTATTTTTTTGTTTCACCGCAGAGGGCGCAGAGGACACAGAGAAGAAAGAGAGAAGTTTCCAATTAAAATAATTTGCAACTTCCCTCTCTTATCCTTCTGATTCCTCTCTGCGTTCTCTGCGTTCTCTGCGGTTAAAAAAATCCATAATCAATGGTATAATCTTAAAATTATTGAGGATTACCGAACATGACCACAGAACAAGACCCCGTAAAATTGATGAAACAGCAAGTTGGCTTTGCTGCTGCCGATCGCGTAAAATCTGGTATGATTGTCGGACTCGGCACGGGGTCAACTACAGCTTATACTATTCAAGCGTTGGGCGATCGCATAAAATCAGGCGAACTCAAAGATATCAAAGGAGTTCCCACATCCTTTCAATCAGAAGTATTAGCCAAACAGTACGGAGTACCGCTGGCAACCCTCGACGAAGTTGACAGAATTGACGTAGCCATTGACGGCGCTGACGAAGTAGATCCGCACCTCAACTTAATTAAAGGTGGTGGCGCCGCCCACACCCGCGAAAAAGTAGTCGATTGTCTTGCTGCTCAGTTTATTGTAGTAGTTGACAGTTCCAAAATGGTAGATAAATTGGGTTCGACTTTTCGCGTCCCCATCGAAGTTATACCGATGGCAATTACCCCCGTTACTCGCGCCATTGAAAAATTGGGTGGCAAACCAGAACTCCGCATGGGAATCAGAAAAGCAGGCCCGGTAATTACCGACCAAGGTAATATGGTAATTGACGTTCAATTTGATAACATTGACAATCCTGCGGAATTAGAAAAGACTTTGAACAACATTCCCGGCGTGTTAGAAAATGGCTTGTTTGTCAACTGTACTGATTTAGTTTTGGTTGGCGAAATCAAGGACGGCAAACCCGCAGTCCGCGAGATTTCTAAATAGTTATTGTAGGGTGCGTCAGGGTCGTTCGTAGTGCGGACTTTAGTCCGCAACATAAGAGCGGACTAAAGTCCGCACTACGAACGGTTTTTGTTATGGTAATCAATAGGGAACGATCTTACCAATTTCCAATTCCCACGTCACTCACTTTAAAATTGCTATAATAATATAAATTCGTATCTCTATTTTGATCGTGCAATATCGCAGATTCGGCCGCACAGAATTATCCATGCCCGTCTTTTCCTGCGGCGGCATGAGATATCACCACAAATGGCAAGATGTACCAGCAAATGAAATTCCACCAGACAATCAACAAAATCTAGAATCGACAATTCGCTACTCAATCGAATGCGGCATCAATCACATAGAAACTGCTCGCGGTTACGGCACTTCAGAGATGCAGTTGGGGTGGATTTTCCCGAAGTTTCCCCGCGAAAACTTGATAGTTCAAACGAAAGTTTGTCCTCAAGCCAACTCCGAGGCATTTCGCGAAGAATTTGATAAATCCTTAGCTTATTTACAGCTAGAATATGTCGATTTATTTTCCATACACGGCATTAATACCTGGGAATTGCTAGAGGATTCTATGCGCCCGGGCGGCTGCTTGGATGTGGCAAAAAAATTGCAAGCAGAAGGCAAAGTTCGGTTTATTGGTTTTTCGACTCACGGCCCTACGGATGTGATTGTCAAAACCATTGCAACCAATCAATTCGATTATCTGAACTTGCACTGGTATTACATCAATCAAAATAATTGGCCCGCAATTGAAGCTGCCAAACGTCACGACATGGGCGTTTTTATTATCAGTCCTTCCGACAAAGGCGGTCAACTTTACAACCCGCCGCAAAAGTTGGTAGATTTGTGCTATCCACTGAGTCCGATGGTGTTTAATGATTTGTTTTGTTTGTCATACCCGCAAGTACACACTTTGAGTTTGGGTGCAGCCAAACCTGAAGATTTTAACGAGCATTTGAAAACTATAGAATTGTTAGATAAAGCTGATGAAATTTTACCGCCAATATTAGCAAGGCTGGAAAAGGCAGCAATTGATGAATTAGGAGAAGATTGGTTTAAAACTTGGGACTTCGGTTTGCCAACTATCGAAAATACTCCCGGAGAGGTTAACATTCGAGTGATTTTGTGGCTGTGGAATTTGGCGAATGCTTACGGTGCGATCGACTATTGCAAGATGCGCTACAACCTTTTAGGTAACGCCAGTCACTGGTTTCCGGGCCAAAAAGCAAATCGCCTCAACGAATTAGACTTGCGCCGCTGTCTCGCCCACAGCCCCCACGCTGCCACAATTCCTAGTATATTGCAAAAAGCCGATCGACTTTTTGGAGGCGAAGCCGTGCAGCGCTTATCCCAAGAATAATCGAAAAAACCCGGTTTCGAGACAGAAACCGGGTTTGTGAGCCGGAACACGTGAGACTTATGTACACGTACCTCCTTAGCCTATACTTGAGGTGCTCTCACCAACATCACCCATCCGTCTCATCCTTTCGGGCGATAAGGCAGTAGTTATTAGTTATTGGTTATTGGTTATTAGTCATTAGTCATTAGTCATTAGTCATTAGTGTTGTCCCCGAAGAGCGAACGCTTTTTGTCAACTGTCAACTGTCAACTGTCAACTGTCAACTGTCATATGACTACCTCATCTTTCTAAAAAAGGCTATATAATTTTTTCCCAAACTTTCTCCCCTTTTGCTTTAATCTGAGATAAAACAGTTAATAATTCACTTAGGGATCTTTTATGACACTCCAACGCCGAGATTTCTTGTATTTGCTAACAGCCACCGTCGGAGCTATTACCGCAGGTGCTTGCCAAGCGTCAGGCAATAGTGTAGCGCAAGCAAGTCCATCCCCAGAAAGCCCAAAAATAGCCCAAACTCCCGGGCCTTTTACACTACCGCCTCTGCCTTACGAATACAACGCTTTAGAACCGCACATCGACGCGCGGACAATGCAATTTCACCACGACAAACACCACGCAGCTTACGTTAAAAACCTCAACGATGCTGTCAATAAATACCCGAATCTTAAAAACGTGAGTGTTGAAAATATGCTCAAAGATTTGAGCAAAGTGCCGGAAGATATTCGCACAACTGTACGCAATAATGGCGGCGGACACCTCAATCACACTATGTTTTGGGAAATCATGAGTCCCAAAGGCGGCGGCGAACCCACAGGAGCAATTGCCACAGCAATTAAGCAAAATTTCGGCAGTGTTGAGGATTTTAAAGCCAAGTTCAACGAGGCTGGTACTAAGCGTTTTGGCAGTGGCTGGGTGTGGCTAGTTCGCAATAAAGCTGGCAAGCTTGAGATTACAACTACTGGCAATCAAGACAGTCCTTTCAGTGATGGCAACTATCCCATTATGGGTAATGATGTTTGGGAACACGCTTATTATCTCAAATACCAAAACCTGCGTGCAGACTACTTAAAAGCGTGGTGGAACGTGGTTAATTGGGCGGAAATTAACAAACGCTACGAAAAGGCGATCGGTTAGTTTAACAAAGATACAGTGGCGGTTGTTTCAACCGCTATTGTATCTAAAATGGCTTCCGCTAGCGAATCGGGCGATCGAACTGCTGTACAGTTTTCCGCAAGTAAACGCAGTGGCGCGCGCCCTGACTCGCAGGCGTGGTGAATGATTCGACTGACTCAAGCGTACCGCCCAAACGCTCGATCGCACTTTGCAACTCTTCCTCTTCCTCTAGCGTCCAATTTCCCCGGTAAAGTACCGCCAAACCGCCGTTTTTCAGGAAAGGTAGCGCGTATTTAGCGCACAGAGAAGCTGCTCCCACTGCCCTAAGAAATGCGATATCGTAAGCTTGTCTGTGCTGCGGTTGTCGGGCAATTTCATCGGATCTGCCTAGCAAAGTCGTAGCATTTTTTATCCCTAAAGACGGCAAAACCGTTTCCAAGAAAGTAATTTTCTTGCGAGTTGAATCCAGGAGAGTGACTGATAAATCCGGTAGGGCGATCGCAATCGGCAAACCCGGAAAACCCGCACCAGTCCCGATATCGATCGCTTTAAACGGCGACTCAGCGGGAAAATCGTTATTTTCCGCCGAATTGCGATTAACCGGCAGCAATCTCGCAATTCCCCGCAGAGAATCCCACAAATGTTTTTCCCAAAACTCGACTGGTTCAGTAATTCGAGTTAAATTCAAGGAACGATTGCCTTCAACAATTAACTCATAAAGCCGCTGAAATTGTTGCTGCTGCGACTCATCGGGCTCCCAATTCAGCGTTTTTTGCCACAATTCATTCATTTGGGGTAACATCATAATTTCTGTCTGGTTCATCTTCTAATAACCATCGAAAGAACTAATGACAAAGTTTGCGACTTCTTAACCTCGCACAACTGTCAACTGTCAACTAAGAGGGCGGGCCCGCACCATCCACCGCCCCTACAAACTGCCTACTGACTTACACAACTTGCTTCCTTAGCCTCTAACTTCGCGCGATCGACCTCCTGCAAATCCCCGTGGTCTAACGTCCAAAACTTATCAGCAACGCTCAATAAATCGCTAGCATCGTGAGTAACAATCAACAAAGTCCAGTGATTTTTTAACTTACCCAACAAGCTTACCAACTGTCGGCGCATCGACCAATCCAAACCCGCCGTCGGTTCGTCCAAAAGTAGCAAATGCGGCTGGCGAATTAGCTGCACCGCCAGGGCCACCCGGCGCTGTTGTCCGCCACTTAAAGCGTGGGGAGAAGCGCGCAGCGGCAAATGTGCCAACCCAACTTCTTTCATCGCTGAGTGAATTTGTTCTTGTCCCAATTCGGGATGTCCCAGTCGCAATTCTTCTAAAATTGTCCCCCCACAAAAATGTCTTTCAGGAAACTGGAACACTAAACCTCCTAACTGTTGCAAGTGTTCCGGTGTTAATTCTTGTTCGCGCCAGCGGATGTCGCCGCTAGTTTTTTCTGCTAAACCTGCTAAGATTTCTAAGAGCGTACTTTTGCCAGAACCGCTGCGGCCGACTATCAGCCCCATTTGCTGCGATGGCAGTTCTAAGTTGATGTTTTTCAAAATAGCATTCGGACAGGCTGTAGGATGATAGACTAAGTTTTTGAGATAAAGCATTAACGTAAGTAGTTGGGAATTGGGAATTGGGAATTGGGCATTGGGCATTGGGCATTGGGACTCGTGTATCCCTCAGCTTCTGGTTGTGCTATTAATAGTTAAGGTTGTTTCTGGCTGGTGCCGATCGCCCAAATTTATTTTACATAAATCTTTACAAAATTTTCGTTTTTTTCAGGCTTGGCGTTTGATTATTGACATTTTTTATGGTATATTTTGATAATGGAAATCTGTGCGTTCATATATATTAGAATTCACACTCCCATTATTAAAATATACCGCAAGAGCCATAAAAAATCAAGCAAATTTAACTCTTTTTTGCTAGCGGCCCGATAGTCTGAGAACGTAACTCTATTGTTTCTAGTTTACAGTATATTTCATTGAGAGAATTGACTATGACGAAAAACCCTTTAGCATCGCTGGGCAAGCAAATGTTAAGTTACAAACAGACGGTACGGGCGATCGCCTGTGGAAGTGCGATCGCCCTGGGAATCTGCATAAACTCCGCAGTAGCCGGCGATCCCTTCCGCACTCTTCACCAGCAGGCGATCGGGTCAAACACCGAAACCGCCTTCAAAACAATGTTTCAGCAAGGAAACTACAAACAAGCAAAAGCCCAAATTCAACAAGCACTATCAGCAGAACCAAACGAACCCCTAGCCTATGCAATGGCAGCCTCATTATCCTACATCGAGCAAGACTTAAACTCGATGAATACCTACGCTCAAAAAACCCGCGAAGTCGGCGAAAAATTGACCAAGACTAACCCCTTGCGCGGCAACATTTACACAGCAGCAGGTCACTTTCTAGAAGGAGCAAATGCCATAGCCAAAGAAGGAACAGCCAAAGGCGCGCCCCAAGCACTCAACAAACTGCGAGTAGTATTTCAATACCTAGATGCAGCAGAAAAAATAGCGCCGAACGACCCAGAACTCAACCTGCTAAAAGGCTACATGGACTTAATGTTAGCCTCAAACCTACCCTTTTCCAACCCCAGCGACGCCATTAAACGACTGGAAGAAAAAGCCTCGCCCCGCTACTTAGCCTATCGCGGCATGGCCGTAGGCTATCGAGACTTAAAAAAATACGATCGCGCTTTAGAATTTGCCAACAAATCTCTAGCAGAAACACCCACAAACCCCGAAATCCTTTATCTCAAAGCACAAGTCTTATCTGCTCAAGCCAAGACTCAATCCAACAACAAAACCATACTTGAGGAAGCCCGAAAAAACTTCGACGCCGCCTTAGCAAAACCAGACCAACTACCGCGCAGCTTAGTAGCCGAAATCTTCTTTCAGCAGTGCAAAACCCGCAACCGTCTCGACAGCAAATCTCGCGATTGTGACCCGATGCGCGATAAAATTAGAGATGCAGATGGAGTCTGGGGGCCGACGGCTTTACCACCACTATAAACAGTTGACAGTTGACAGTTGACAGTTGACAGTTGACAGTTGTAGGGGCAGTGGATGGTGCGGGCCTGCCCTCTTAGTTGACAGTTGGCGGTTGTTATTAACCAGAGTAAAAATTGATGAAAGTAGAGTTTCGCGAATTTAATCCCTTTGACTTGTGGATTTGGCTGAAGTTCAGCAACGTGCCTTCAAACGGCGAAAAACAGTATGTAGAAGAAGTGTTTGATTCTTGGTTTTTTTTGGGAAAACTGGGAGGATTTAATGCTGAAAATTTGCAAGTTCAAGATGAAGGCTTAGATATTAGTGACATGGATTACGATGTTAATCGAGCCGACCAAAGCATGATGGCTTTGATGCACAATATGGGAGAAATGGAGTATGAAGGTTCTTGGGCTCGCTGCTGGTTTGATTTGGGGACTAGCGATGCTATCGGCATCGATGTTTTAATTAATGTTTTCCAGCAACTCAGCAAAGAATTTGTGACTATTGAAGAACTAATTATTGGCGGGGAAAATATAGATTGGCCCGTTGAAAATAGGAGAAAAAGAGAGGGTTTTGAGCCTGATAATTAACCGTTAGCACGATACGGATGATACGGATAATGACTAGACATCTCTCATAATTCTTGTGGAACAGGCATCCTGCCTGTTCCAGACTGGATTTTTAGGAGACATCTCATGATTGATAACTGATGACTGAATGGCTACATTATGCAAGGTAAAATTCGTGTAATTGTTTTAGGATTGATTCGATCGGGCGATCGCATTTTCGTTTCCCAATTCAAAGATCCGGTAAAACAAGACAGATTGTATCGAGCACTCGGCGGCGGCGTAGAATTCGGAGAACATAGCATCGACGCTTTGCAAAGAGAATTTAAAGAAGAAATTCAAGCCGAGTTAACAAATATCAAATATTTAGCTTGTTTGGAAAACTTCTTTATTTTTAATGGCCAAGCCGGACACGAATTAATACAACTCTACCAGTGCGATTTTGTTGACTCCAAATTCTATGAATTGGCAAGTTTAGATTTTGTAGACGGTAACTTGAAATGTACCGCTTTTTGGATGCCTGTTGACCGATTTCGCTCGGAAGAATTGCGCCTAGTTCCAGAAAGCTTTCTCGACTATTGCGAAGATTGATAACTAAATCACTCCCAATCCCAACAAGCAAATATAGCGGTTCTCAAAAAAGTAAGGTACGTTGTTGGGCTTGAGCCCTCTTATACTTATTATATAGTAAGCGAGGTCGCATAAAAAACTCCATTTATAGTCATACCTCATCTTTCTGAGAAAGGCTATACATTAGGGTGCATCTGGTTTTTGAAGCCTGAAGAAGCATGACCGCATATAAGTTATTAGTTATAATTTTATATTCACGGAGGTCATGCTTTGCCCCTACAAACATATTTGCCTTGCGCCAGATGCACCCATACATTAGAAGCAATTTTTACTCAAAATATGTGCAGTAGAGGCGGGTTTTACCCCAAATACTTTGCCACAATTCACAAAATAGATAAACCCGCCCCCTTTATTTTTGTCCGCGTTACCTTTCTCTACCTTACTCTGGGAAGCGTACCCAAAACTTGATACAGCAAAGAGTTAATGAAAGCGAGGGCTAGAGCACCAAGCAAAGCACTCCAAATTCCCCACCGCAATCTAAATCCTTCGACTAGCCAAGCCGCCAAGCCAAAGATAGCAGCGTTGATAACAATCATAAACAAACCAACAGTTACCAACAAAGCTGGAAAGCCCAAAACTACAAAAACTGGCCGCACTAAAGCATTCAGCAATCCAAAAACTGCCGCCGAAACCATCGCTTTGCCAAAACTGTCAATATCTACACCTATGGGTAACTTGGAAATAATGAAAAAGCTCACAGATGTTACCAACCAAGCAATTACCAGCGAAACGATATCTATGTGCACGTGCTTATCTCCTTAAAAGACTAAACATTAAATCGGAACAACAGCACATCCCCCTCTTGTACAACATACTCTTTTCCTTCACTGCGAACTAAGCCTTTTTCCTTAGCTGCATTCATTGCGCCCGTAGCCACCAAATCTTCATAAGCTACAGTTTCGGCCCGGATGAAACCCCGCTCAAAATCAGAGTGAATCACCCCCGCAGCTTGTGGCGCTAACATTCCCGCGATAATCGTCCAAGCGCGAGTTTCCTTGGGCCCGCTAGTGAAATAAGTCCGCAAACCCAATAATTCGTAAGTAGCTCGAATCAAAGATTTTAAGCCACCTTCTGTTACCCCCAGAGATTCTAAAAAATCAGACCGTTCTTCCTCTGGTAGCTCTACCAATTCTGACTCAACTTGCGCCGAAACTATGACAACCTTAGCATTTTCTTTAGCTGCTATTTCCCGGACTTGTTCGACATAGCTATTTCCGGTTCCCAAATCGTCTTCAGACACGTTCGCCGCATAGATGATCGGCTTGTTTGTTAACAATTCTAAACCTTTAACTAATTCTGCTTCTTCGTCAGTTAAACTGGACTGGCGTACTGGTTTTTCTGCATTCAAAACTACAACCAATTTTTCAAGCACGTTTACTTCTGCTTGAGCTTCCTTGTTGTTGCGAGCTTGTTTGCGAGTGCGATCGAGCCGGCGTTCAATTTGAGCTAAATCTGCTAAAATCAGTTCGAGATTGATAATGTCAATATCTCGCTGGGGATCGACAGAACCGGAAACGTGGATGATATCATCATTGTCAAAACAGCGGACAACATGGACGATCGCATCTACAGCCCGAATGTGAGACAAAAACTGATTTCCCAGCCCTTCCCCCTGACTCGCACCCTTCACCAAACCTGCAATATCGACAAACTCCATCCGCGTTGGCACAGTTTGCACAGAATTGGAAATATTGCTCAGCACCTTCAACCGTTCGTCGGGTACTGCCACGATACCCGTATTTGGCTCGATCGTACAAAAAGGAAAATTAGCAGCAGTCGCCTTGGCATTAGCCACCAAAGCATTAAACAGAGTAGATTTGCCAACATTAGGCAGTCCGACAATTCCGGCAGTAAGCATAGCTATTTAGAAACATATCACTGTTTCAAAATATCATAAGTATCCGCAATATATTGGACAAGCCACCCCAAATCTCAAGCCTGTGTTCGGCTAAATATCTAACTTGAGGTAGATGGCTTAACGGTTCACAAGTGGTTTCCCAAAAAAGCGATCGCCCGAAACCTGTCCCTGTCCCTTATTTATCAACAAATTGGGGACTTGCAAGAAACTCGGTTTGGGCGATCGACCTCACAAATTCTGTTAAACTTCCCGAAGCACTAAAACATTATTTTAGATTGGTTCAGGGATTGTCTGAGGAATAGGCCCCGGAACTGTTTGAGGAATCGGAAAAGGTACAGTTTCCGGCACCGGTTCAGGAATTGGCTGCGGAATTGGCGCAGGTACCGGTTCTGGTACGGGGCTGGGAATCGGTTCGGGTACGGGCCCAGGGCCCGGCATCGGTGGCGATGAAGGAATCCCCGGCAGCCCGGGTTCAGTACCGGGAATTTGCGGGCCTGGAAGCGGATCGGGAGTGGGATAAATCATGTTAGTGTTTAGCTCAGCTAATAGAGATGTTAAAAAAACAATTGGTCACCAATTCCAGTTATCTTTTAAAACAAAAACAACCGATTTGTGGTATTGGTTAATTAGAGTTGACAGACTTGAAAAAGACCTTAAATTTATCTGCGTATATTTGCGTCTATCTGTCTTCATCTGCGGTTGAACTCTCAATCAAATATGTATGAGCGAGTCTATTATATTAAAATTAAAACAGCGCCTAACACATCTATCTAAATACCGAAAATTAACTGTTATGTCCGCCTAAAATTATGCCTTGATTATTAGGGAATATCCCAAGCCAGATCCAGTGAGTCATCCCCAATCTCAAATCTCAAATCTCAAATCTCAAATGGTATAGCGGTTCTCGAAAAAATGAGCTATGCCCTATGCCCGGTTTGGCCTATGCCCGGTTTGGCCTATGCCCGGTTTGGCCTATGCCCTATGCCCGGTTTGGCCTATGCCCTATGCCCGGTTTGGCCTATGCCCGGTTTGGCCTATGCCCACGACTACTTGATCTTTCTGAGAAAGGCTATATAAGTGTGCCACCACCAAACTCTCAACAACAAACTCCCCTATTAGATGCGCTGCGCGATCGCACAAATCACCCTCATTCCCCATTTTACGCCCCCGGACACAAACGCGGACAAGGAATATCTCAGCCGTTAGTTGACTTATTCGGTGCCGCAGTATTTCGATCGGACTTACCGGAATTGCCAGAATTAGACAATCTCTTCAACCCAGAGGGCGTAATTGACGAAGCTCAAAATTTAGCTGCTGAGGCTTTTGGCGCCGAACATACTAGGTTTTTAGCAAACGGTTCGACTTGTGGAATTATCGCCGCCCTTCTCGCGACTTGCGGCCCGGGAGATAAAATTATCTTGCCTCGAAACATCCATCAATCGGCAATTTCTGGTTTGATTTTATCCGGCGCAATTCCCATTTTTGTCAATCCAGAGTACAACTCGGATTGGGATATTGCCAACAGCATCACCCCAGAAGCAGCAGCAGCAGCCCTAGCACAACATTCCGACGCAAAAGCAGTAATGGTCGTCTACCCAACCTATCACGGCGTTTGCGGGGATTTGCGGGCGATCGCCAAAATTACCCATCAATACAACATCCCCTTATTAGTAGACGAAGCCCACGGCGCCCATTTTAACTTCCATCCCAACTTGCCAGAACCGGCCCTATCAGCCGGGGCAGATTTAACAGTACAATCAATCCACAAAACCCTCGGTGCAATGACTCAAGCATCGATGTTGCACGTCAAGGGTTCTAGGATAGATATCCCAAAACTAAATAGAGCATTGCAGCTAGTACAATCCACCAGTCCCAGCTACTTATTATTAGCATCATTAGACGCCGCCCGCCAACAAATCGCCATCCACGGGAAGGAGTTAATGATGCAAACTTTAGATTTAGCAGCAAAAGCGCGATCGCACATTAGTCAAATTCCCGGCTTATCAGTTTTAGAACCGTTAAATACGCCGGGTTTTGTCGCACTAGACAGAACCAGGCTAACCGTAAAAGTATCAGACTTGGGAATTACTGGATTTGCGGCTGATGAAATTCTACACTCGGAACTCGGAGTCACCGCAGAATTGCCAATGCCGCAGCATTTAACATTTATTATCAGTTTGGGAAATACAGAAACAGATATTGACAATCTAGTTAAAGCTTTGACGCTTTTAGCAGAAAGAAGCAAGTTCGGCAACGAGCAATGTGCGGGATTTAACGGATGGATATTGCAGGAAGAAGCAACAAGCAACAACCAAGATTTTTCCCCTCTTCCCCTCTCCCACTCCCCCATTCCCCCACTCTCCCCCTCTCCCCCTCCCTCTCTCTCCCCCCGCGAGGCCTTTTTTTCCCCAGCGGAAACCGTAGCAATAGACAAAGCGGTCGATCGACTCAGCGCCGAACTCATCTGTCCCTACCCGCCAGGAATACCCGTTTTGATGCCCGGTGAAATCATTACCCCACAAGCCCTTGAATACCTGCAACAGATTCTTGCCGATGGCGGAAAAATCACAGGTTGCAGCGATCCTCGCCTCCAAACTCTCAAGGTTGTGCGACAGTAAATATGAGGGAGATGGGAAATTAAGAGATCCTGTTTTCCCCCCTTGGGGTTGCCAACTGCCAACTGCCAACTGCCAACTGCCTTTAATTTAAAATACAACTATGCTTTGGCCCTACGTCACTCCTGGTATCCCAGACGATTTATTTGAACGTTTACCGGGAATTCCCATGAGTAAGCGAGAAGTCCGACTGCTGTTACTCTCCCACCTGCGGCTGCAAGCAGATTCAGTGGTGTGGGACATCGGTGCAGGTACTGGTACCATCGCCGTAGAAACAGGTTTGCTGTGTCCCAAAGGTCGCATTATCGCCATCGAAAGGGATGAAGAAGTAGCAAGCTTGATTCGCCGAAATTGCGATCGATTCGAGATCAAAAACGTAGAAGTCATCGAAGGTAGCGCCCCTGAATGCCTCGAAAATCTCCCCGAACACCCCCACCGAGTCTGCATCGAAGGAGGGCGCCCGATTAAAATGATTCTCAAGGAAGTCTGGCGACACTTGCGACCACAGGGTCGAGTTGTCGCCACAGCATCGAATTTAGAGAATCTTTACGCCCTTTCCGAAAGCTTCGCCGAGTTGCAAGTCCGCAACATCGAGGTAGTCCAGTCCGCCGTCAACCGCTTGGAGACTCGCGGCTTGAGTCAAACCTTTGCCGCCGTCAATCCCATCTTTATTCTCAGCGGTGAAAAGTTGGATTAGAAGGAAGAAGGAAGAAGGAAGAAGGAAGAAGGAAGAGGGAAGAGGGAAGAAGCTATTCCAATACCCTCTTTGGCCGATGCCCGATGCCCAATGCCCCATGCCCCATTCCCGATTCCCAAATGTAATTCTTAACCTTTTTTAAGTCCCGTTAACCTTCATAATAAAAAGGGCGAGCATAGCTGGATAGACCGCCTGACTTGAGATATTTCGATCGCCGATGGGGGATGTGGGTTGGCAGTGCAAGGTAAGAACTCGTCTCGTGACGCTCCCACACCAACCGTAAACGGTATGTTGTGGGCATCTGAGTCCTGTTAAGGATATCGAGATCTTCCTTCGAGGTACTCCAATGGTTTCCCTCTACGGCGTTTTAGAGTGAGGAACACGTCCAGCCCCACTTTGAACAAGTACAAATCGAAATCGAAACGTATGTTCAACCTATTTCGCACAAAGTTTTACGTAGACCGCGATTCAGGTCTACAACCCCATACCTTGTTGTCATGGTTCAGATGTCCTAATTTTACCACGGTCGTTGATTGCACAAAAGATTGGCGTTTCCTCGTCGAGGCTAATCTCTCACTCAACTGCGTTTCGTATTGTTCAAAGCCTCAACTCGTCAACGCCCTGGCTTTCATCCACGCGCGAAACGCTTCGTTTGGTGTGGGGATTCCCGCCGAACTAGCTAACACAATCGAAAATCCCAAATCCCAAATCCCAAATCGAATCACCCACAGCCATCTGCAAGAGAAATTCATTTTATGCCTTGGTCTCGTATCCTGAGTGGAATAGTTGCGATCGTCCTTGCTTTGGGAATGATTATTATGGGGGGATGGTACTTCACCCTCGGCTTTGGCGTCATCGTGTACCTAGGTCAATTGGAATATTTTCAATTAGCCCGGGCTAAAGGCATTGCACCCGCTGCCAAAACTACCTTAGTTGTCAGTCAAGCCCTGCTAATTACTGCCGCCCTGGCGCCTCAACTCGTAGACGCCATGTTCCCCTTAGCCGGAACCTTAATCTGTTTCTACCTGTTATTCCAACCTAAATTATCGACGATCGCCGATATTGCCTCCTCAATTTTAGGATTGTTCTACGGCGGTTATTTGCCCAGCTATTGGGTACGGCTGCGAGTCGGACTCGATCCAGCCAATCTCGCTACCACCCAATTTTCGCAAGTAGTAGCAAGCAATTTGCCTGTTAATATTTACTCGTCCCAGTCTTGGACAAGTTCCAGCAACATATCTCTAGGATTGACTTCGCTGCTGCTGGCTTTCCTCTGCATCTGGGCCGCTGACATTGGCGCTTATTTTGTCGGCAAATTCTTCGGCCGCACTAGCCTCTCCCACATCAGCCCGAAAAAAACTGTTGAGGGTGCCGTATTTGGAGTTTGCGGCAGTATCGCCGTGGCCGCCGCCGGGTCTTGGTATTTACAATGGCCGGGGTGGCCGTATACTGGGGCAGCTTTTGGTCTGTTGATTGGCGTTGCTAGCTTGTTGGGAGATTTAACTGAGTCGATGATGAAACGAGACGCCGGTGTGAAGGATTCCGGGCAGTTGATCCCCGGTCACGGCGGCATTCTCGATCGCACTGACAGTTATGTTTTTACTGCACCCTTAGTCTACTATTTTGTGACTTTGCTATTGCCCGCGATCGACTCTTTTTTAACTAATGGTGGGTTCGGGAGGCTGTAAGTCCCGCGCTCTACCTGTACCCAGGTGAGCCTTGGGATACACGGACATCCCGCGCTCCTACGACGGGGTTCGATACCCCTGAGTTGAGCATTTAAGTAATGCCGCAAGTCTACTTAAATATGCTATCATAAGGGCATGTTTACGATGAATTACCAGTACCGCGTTTACCCATCACAGCCGCAAGAACTCCGCATGGGGTCTTGGCTTGAGATCTGTCGTGGCGTTTATAACCCACATTCCGCACCCCCAACTGGCACATACACTGCTTGAGGGGGTAAAAGTGAATTATCCGAGATAATAGTGAGTAAAAACACCCAGAAATCTGTGCAATTATCGCATCACCCAGTTAG
>NZ_JAHREU010000081.1:8942-29200 GCF_020883145.1 Microcoleus sp. CAWBG27 | reverse complement strand
TTTGGAGGTGCGACATCCGATAAAGTTTCGACGACTTCAGGAATTGGCAAACTTGCGGGAGTTTCCTGAGTTGAAGTTGCACTTCCGGGTAAAGTTGCGGAATTTTCGACTAATTTTGGAGGTGCGACATCCGACAAAGTTTCGACGACTTCAGAAATTGGCAAACTTGCGGGATTTTCCTGAGTTGAAGTTGCACTTCCGGGTAAAGTTGCGGAATTTTCTAGTAATTGTCCCGATGCGACACCTGATAAAGTTTCGACAACTTCAGCAATTGGCAAACTTGCGGGAGTTTTGAGATTGGAGTTGAGGCTTTCGGATGAACTTGTCGAATTTTCCGCTGCGACATCCGACAAAGTTTCGACAACTTCAGAAATTGGCAAACTTGCGGGATTTTTGAGATTGGAGTTAAGGCTGTCGGGTAAAGTTGCGGAATTTTCTAGTAATTGTCCCGATGCGACACCTGATAAAGTTTCGACAACTTCAGAAATTGGCAAACTTGCGGGATTTTTGAGATTGGAGTTGAGGCTTTCGGATGAACTTGTCGAATTTTCCGCTGCGACATCCGATAAAGTTTCGACAACTTCAGAAGTTGGCAAACTTGCGGGATTTTTGAGATTGGAGTTAAGGCTGTCGGGTAAAGTTGCGGAATTTTCGACTAATTTTGGAGGTGCGACATCCGACAAAGTTTCTACAACTTCAGGAATTGGCAAACTTGCGGGATTTTTGAGATTGGAGTTAAGGCTGTCGGGTAAAGTTGCGGAATTTTCGACTAATTTTGGAGGTGCGACATCCGACAAAGTTTCGACAACTTCAGGAATTGGCAAACTTGCGGGAGTTTTGAGATTGGAGTTGAGGCTTTCGGATGAACTTGTCGAATTTTCCGCTGCGACATCCGATAAAGTTTCTACAACTTCAGCAATTGGCAAACTTGCGGGATTTTTGAGATTGGAGTTAAGGCTGTCGGGTAAAGTTGCGGAATTTTCTAGTAAATTTGGATGTGCGACATCCGATAAAGTTTCGACAACTTCAGAAATTGGCAAACTTGCGGGATTTTTGAGATTGGAGTTAAGGCTGTCGGGTAAAGTTGCGGAATTTTCCGCTGCGACATCCGATAAAGTTTCTACAACTTCAGAAATTGGCAAACTTGCGGGAGTTTCTTGAGTTGAAGTTGTACTTTCGGGTAAAGTTGTCGAATTTTCGAGTAAGTTTGGAGATATGATATCCGCCAAAGTTTCGATGACTTCAGCAATTGGTAAACTTGCGGGATTTTTGAGATTGGAAGTTCGGCTTTCGGATAAAGTTGTCGAATTTTCGAGTAATTTTGGAGATATGACATCCGACAAAGTTTCGACGACTTCAGCAATTGGTAAATTTTCCCGACTTGGCGACTGCGAAACATCAGGTAGAGAATCAACCTCGGCAACTTCCTGCAAAAACTGACTCTCAATCAAAGACAAATAATCAACAGCCTTGGCAAACTCCAACCTTGGGAAAAAAGGCGACAATTTCCAGCGTTTCGCCACTTCTAGCATATCGCGAGTCGGGCCGCCGCCGTGGTCGCCAACTCCCGGCAACCAAAGAGCATCTGGCAAACCAGTCTTAACTTGCCAATCAAAAGCATGACTTGCCATTTTAACCGATTCTATACTTTCGCCGATCGCACCAGACATCATGCTAAATATTTTAGTACCATCCAACCCTTCCCACCAAAACGCACCGTGGGGAAATTGCGTCGAATCATTCCAGCGCAACTTCTGCGTCACAAAATAGTCAACTCCACCTTGCCGCAAAATCTGAGGTAATTGCCACCCAAAACCAAAAGTATCCGGTAGCCAAGCCACCCGCATCAACTCCCCAAACTTTTCTTTCGCATAACGCTGTCCGTAAAAAACTTGCCGCACCATTGACTCAGCCGAAATCAAGTTTAAATCCGGTTCAACCCACATCCCACCAACAACTTCCCAACAACCAGCCGCCACCTGTTTTTGAATTGCTGCAAATAAGTCCGGGCGGTGCTCTTCCATCCAAGCATAAAGCGCTGGAGTTGAATGACAGAAAATCAAATCGGGAAACTCAGATTGCAATTTCAATACCGACTCAAAAGTTCGTTCCGCCGCTTCCCAAGTTTCCGGGACAGGCCACAGCCAAGCTAAGTCTAAATGAGCGTGACCAACCAAATAGATTTTACCATATATAGATGTATGGCAAGTTTCAAGTGAGTCAGGTCTAAATTGGGAATTTGTAATTGGGAATTGGTGATTTACTGGTGAGTGGATGACTTGATTGAGAAAAGCTATATCGGCAGTTTCATTTATATATATAGATGTAGAGTTCTGATTTTCTGAAACCTGAGAAAGTATCTGCCTACATCCTCCCTCTGCGCCCTCTGCGCCCTCTGCGGTTAAATCATCTAACTCTCCAGAAAAAGAAGGAATATCGGCAGTTTCACCTATATATATAGATGTAGAGTTCTGATTTTCTGAAACCTGAGAAAGTATCTGCCTACATCCTCCCTCTGCGCCCTCTGCGCCCTCTGCGGTTAAATCATCTAACTCTCCAGAAAAAGCCCGCAGATATCCCAGTAAATTGTGTCGCAATACAGATAAAGATCGATCGAACTTGGCGCGATTCGGCAAAGCAGACCAATCAATCAAACCAACCGCCAAATCAATCCCAGATTGCAGCCTTTCTCCCTTGACGTACATTGGGCGACTTGCTAAAATTTCAATGGATAAATTTTGGGAATGTTTGTTTCCTAAATTTCGATCGATCGCACTTTGCAAAATCTCTAATTCGTCCGCCACAAAACCCGGATCGAAACAAGTAGAGTCCGCAGCTTCATACAAACAAATCGATCGCACCAAAGCACCGTTATCGTGTCCAGGACTTACCAACCGCAAAATAACTAAAAATTCATCTCCCGGATTCACCGCCACACTCAACAAAACTCGATCGGCACAATCGAATAAATCACCTTGTCCGACTAACTCACCGTTGACAAAAATAGTCGCATCTTCTGCCCACCAAGTCAAACTCAACAGCAAACGCAAACCTGCTAGAGGATAGCCGTGCAAATTGTCAGGAATGACAAATTTCTGTCCTAAATAAACAACTTGCTTCCCAGAGGGCCAAGCAATATGTCCTTTTTCGTTAAGTTCGACAACCTGCTTGTTAGAAATACCTACCGAACCGACAGCAGCCGAGTCAGCATCGCAGTACCTCCAACCAGACTGAACCTCCACTTGACTGAGGCGGCGCAACTTCTCTACAACTTCAGAAATATTATTGCTAGCAGGTGGCACAGCGACGCTCATATTTAGCTAAAATAGGACTTGCGTAGGAATCTGGGCTCAGTATCGAACCGCGAAGACGCAAAGGACGCGAAGAAATAAAGGTTTCAGAGGGTTTGAAACTGCGATTAATATCCAGTTTTGATTTTACTGCAAAATTCAGACATTCCGGCGCTAATCTAAAACCTGAATTCAATAATTAAACTTATGTCCGACGGTTACTACGGCCCATACCAAAGCCGACTATTAAATTTTATATCCAAACAGTCCCGCCAAGTTGCCGATAATTGCGATCGCACTTGGCGACAAATTCAAGCAGCAACTCTCACCGCTACCCAAATTCTACTTTATCCAGCTTACCTGCTCGTCCAAAGTTCCCGAATGTTGAGCCGACAGTTGCGGGAATCCAGCCAAAAAGTAGATTTACCCGAACTTCAAGAATATGACGGCGATGAAAATCCAGATTTTTCGGGAAATTGGTATCCAGGAGAAGTTTCTGATGAAAGTTCGATCGACCAAATCTTGCACCTCGCTGAAAATTTGCTCAACTCGTCGCAAACGGCCACAACTTTAGCCAGTTTTGGGCTGTTAATCCAGACAAACCCAGCAACTGAGAAAGCCGATCGCGATTTGCATCCAGCCATCAACTTTATCAAACAAGCTGCCAAGCATCAAACAACTTCCGTCTTAGAACCTCCCCAGGCCAAAACTCAATTAGACAGCCAATCCCAAAAAGTTCAGGGAATCGCGACTTTCATCCCAGCCCGCACTTTAGTCTTAGTCGGAGATGGCAATCGCATATTAGATATTTTGACACCCGAACAGCAAGAACTGCTGGAAAGTCGCATAACTTGGGAAGTCGCCAACTCCGGGCCCGGACGCCGAGAAATTGCTCAAAAAGAATTAAAATTTAATCTCGGTTTAGAGTCTGCTGCGAAAAAATCTCGGTTGGCGCCGGTGCGTCGTTTTTGGGAATTGATGGCCTGGCTCCAGTCGAGTCCGGTTGCTGTGAAAAGAAATCAGTTTGGAGAATCAATCCTCGCAGTCAAAGGCGCGATCGACCGCAATGCCATCTTAGTTCAAAGATCCACCGCATCGATCGCTCCGGCCAACACCGCAGGGCCGGCGATTGCTCCATCAAATTCGATCGACCGCAATACCCCAAAATTAGAACCTAATTTTAACAGCAAGTTCGATCGCACCGACAATCCGATCTCCTTTGTCACATTACTCGATCGCGCTGCCGTCAACCTCGAAGAATTTACCCTCCCCCCAACAGCCAAAACCACCGCTGACAATCTAGAGGTAAAAATTAATACTTCCGCCCCAGAAACGAATTCAGGTTTGTCAGCCCGCGAAATCCTCGAAAAATATGCGAGAAATATCGAAAAAATGATTTGGTCGTCCGTAGACCAACTGCTGGGCAAAGAAACGGCAGCTAGTGATAATACCGAAAAAGCTGTCGCAATTCAGTATTATTTAAAACAACGTCACCAACAAGATCGAACGGAAAACAGCCAAAAGGTCGATCGACCTTGGTTGAATTGGCAAGACTTATTCGGAGAACCAGCACCGCAGGACTCGATCGCAGGAAGTGCCGAATCCGAGGCAAATGTTAAAAACCCCATATCAGAAAACGGCCCAGAAGTCAAGCATGAAATTGCAGAAACAGTAGAATTGTCAGAAAGTCGATCGACCGCAGTCTCAATATCGCCTTACCCCGAAGCAATTCACAGGATGCTCGCCCAGCTAAAACAGAGCTTGCTTACAAAAGTCCCACAAAGTCAACCCCAAACAGGCTCAAACTTAGCCGTCACTCCAGAAAATAAATCTGGACTCGCAGCAGAATCAACCCCAGAGCGCGCGCCGGAGACCCAAGTGCCAAAAAACACCAACCCGAACACCGCACAAACCAGCAAATCCCCAGCAGCAATCGCCCCCACCACCAGCAGATATACCCCCGCCACCAGCGTCACAGCACCCAAAAATCAGAGCGCAGGTCTCCCGCCCGCAGACGAATACTTAGAAACCAAAGCAGAAGCGATGGGTTACATTAAACACCCACTAGAACAAGTGCTCGAATGGCTCGATTTAGTCATGGTGCGCGTCGAAAAAATCATCGAGCAAATCTGGAATTGGGCAAAAACCAACTTGCCAACCATCCTCAAAAGCAAAAATAAAATTGACTAATCTTTAGTTAAGCTGTTGTGCATTTAAATTGTATATTTCAAATCCCGATCGAACAATCCTCGAACCCTCTCCCTCTCCAACACCACAGGCAATCTAGATCCAACACAGCTTATCAGAACGTCAAATTGAAAACCCCGTCCTTGATGAGGATGGCTTTTTGCCATTGTTAAGTAAAAAACAAATCCATCTTCACAAATCAATATGGTAGAATCAGCACATCAGACAAGATGTAAAAACCTACCCCTGGACTGGGGGAAAGTCTACGCCCAAAACATTTTTGAGGAGATATGACGGGAGCACGCTTCGTGCAAACCCAGTCAGCCTGGGAACCCTAGCAATAGGGATATTTTGACAGAAATGTCTTAAGAATCCCCGTGCCTGTATGTCGGGGACTGTCAAGATAAAAATGTTGCCGCAACAGCAGCAAATCAGCCCGCTATTATGCCATCTTTGGAGACTCCCACAGTGCTAACCCTCAAAATCGTAGTTAATGTAGTTGTTCTATTCTTTGTTTCCCTGTTCATATTTGGGTTTTTGTCCAATGACCCAGCCCGGAACCCCAACCGCAGAGACATGGAATAAACCAGCTATCTCCGTCGCTGACTCGGGGGCACGTCACCGCAGCCCCCGCGAGTCAGCCAGCAAATCCCCAAAAATTAGTCCAACAAAACTTGACCTCGCACCACTAGCGAGGTTGACGTACAGTAAAGTATTTGCTTACATTTGTTAATTTATGCTCATATTTGCTGTATGCCATACGTTCCGCTCAGAAAAGCAGTCGAATTTCTGGGCTTGCATCCACACACAGACAAGAAAATATGCAGGCGAAGGGAAGATCAAAAGCATCAAAAACGAAGCAGGGCAACGACTCTATGATGTCGAGTCCGAAGAGCGCGGTGCAACTAGAACTACCGTTGTTTGCTACTGTCGCGTCAGTTCGCCCAAATAGCGAGACGACCTCGCTAGACAAGTTGACTTTATGCAACAGTAATACCCCAACGCCGAAATCATCCAAGATATCGGGTCAGGACTCAACTTCAAAAGGAAGGGACTGCAAGCCCTACTGGTCAGACTTATGCGCGGCGAACAGCTCACGATTGTTGTTGCCTGTGGCGACATCTAAAGCAGATTCGGATTTGAATTATTCGAGTTCATGGTTCAACAAAACGGTGGACAAATCGTGGTTCTTGACGGAACTGTTCACGCGAGCGAAAGCGAACTCACAAGCTATCTTCTCGCCATCCTTCACGACGACCGTTGCAGAATGCAGGGACTCAGAAGTTACAGCAAGAAGATCAAAGAAGATCCGGCTATTCCTAAATCCTGAACAAAAAGCTTTAATCAAGCAGTGGTTTGGAGTGAGTCGTTTTGTCTACAACGCGACTATCAAATATCTCCAAGAACCAGGCACAAAAGCTAACTGGATGACAATCAAAACTGGAATACTCAACAGTTTGCCAGAATGGGCAAAACCTGTACCTTTCCAAATTAAATCGATTGCCATCAAAGATGCCTGTTTAGCAGTCAAAGCAGCTAAACAGGGTTTTAAAAAAGATGGTCTACTCCGCCAATGCAAGTTTCGGAGTAGAAAAGACACCAAGCAATCTATTTATGTGCCGAAGTCGGCTGTAAAAGACTGCGGTGTCTACCATTCCATTCTGGGTAAGTGTCAATTAACAGAATCTTTGCCTGAAAAGTTCAGTGATGGGAGGTTGACTCTCGCCTACGGAGAATACTATTTAGTTGTTTCTGAAGAAGTGCAACAAACCAAGACCGATAAACAAGGTCGCGTCGTTGCCTTAGACCCCGGTGTCCGTACCTTCATGACGTTTTTCTCTGAAGATTCCTATGGCTGGCTTGGAAATGATTCTAATTTGTACATCCAGAAACTGTGTTTTCGGTTGGACAAATTGGTATCGAAAATCTCTAAAGCCCCCAGTCGGCAGAAAAGAAGATTCAAGAAATCAGCCAGCAGGCTTCGTTGTAAAATCAAGAACTTAGTCAGAGAGTTACATCACAAAGTAGCTAAGTTTTTAGTTGATAACTTTGATGTAATCTTACTGCCTACGTTTGAGACTTCTCAAATGATGTCGAAGTCACGCCGTAAGTTGAGAAACAAAACGGTGCGACAAATGTTGACTCTAAGCCATTACGAATTTAAGAATTTCCTTAAGTGGAAAGCTTGGGAAAATTCCAAACTCGTGATTGACTGCAACGAAGCTTATACCTCAAAAACGGTGTCATGGACGGGCGAAATTGTCAAAAATCTAGGTGGTGCTAGAACTATTAAGTCCGCAGCCACCGGATTGAAGATGGATCGGGATCTAAATGGTGCTCGCGGGATTTTCCTACGGGCATTGGTTGACACGCCTTTGTTGAGAGACTCTCTTAACTTATACGTTTGTTAGCATTTGTTAGCAAAAAAGTGTCGGTTATCTTATGGCGAAAGAAACCCAGTTGACAGTTGACAGTTGACAGTTGACAGTTGACAGTTGACAGCAAACAGGCTGACAGTTGACAGTTGACAGGCTCTTCTGATTTTGAAACGAAGAGGATTAGAGCAACGAATAGTCAGATTTTAATTTCTCCCTACAAGGGTGGAGGCTTTAAACCAATTGTTTCTGGCAATCAACTCAGTTTCTGAGGATCAGTCGGTTAGCTGCGAGGCACACCAGAAGATTTCCGGTTAACCTTGAAACGCTGCCTGTTAAATGCAAAAATTTGGACGATCGATTTTCCGCTATAAAATAATCCTCTAAAATTTAAAAGCTAAAATCTAAAATCTAAAATCGGATGATTCACCTGTTGTAACTATGCCCTATCCGGTACCGCCGCCCGAACCCTCTGCCATCATCTACATCGCGAAGCCCAAAAAAGTCGCCCTCACTGTGGCAGTAAATGATGGAGACACCCGCAGCAACTCCGCAGAAATACCGGAACCCAGCCCAGAAATCGTTCAGCCCGAACCAGAACCCTCAGCAGCACTCCTCGGCACCACCCCAGCCATCAGTGGGGCGCCAGAAATTGCTGACCCCGCAACCTCTGTGGAAAGTAACGGCGCAGCAGCGGAATTTCAGCCTCCGACTGCTGTAGGACAACCTGAAACTGTGACAGCCCAGAAAGATACCTCGTTTACTGCTTACCAATTGGGTTCAGTAGAAAATGCCATTGCCGCTCGGAATCGTCAACGAACAGCAAGGGATCAGAGCAAAAAGGACAATAATGCTGTCCGACAGCCAGACGACGGGTATCAGGCTAAAGGCGAGGAGTTAAAAAATAACTCCCCCGAACCTGCGGAGATTCCTGTTCCCGAAGCGCCAGAACCGCCTGCTACAAAGCAGCAAGAATTGGAGATTCCAACGACACCAACGACGCCAACGACGCCCAAACCAGCCACTCCCGCAGCACCGAAACCGCAGCCCAAACCGGCCGCGCCCGGAGTCCGCACCGCGCCTTCTCAGCGGACAGTGCCATTTCCGGTAAGTCCGGCCGACACTATCGAAATTAAGGCCGACAGCCAAGAATTTGACGACAAACAGCAAATTGTCACGGCGGTTGGTAGGGTTGTGGTGCGCTTCCGACAAACTGTGATTGATGCCGATCGCGCGATCGTCAACCTAGTCACCCGCCAAGTGATAGCATCCGGTAATGTCGCCTATACCCGCGGTCAACAAGTGGTCCGCGGCAGGCAGATGGAATTCAATCTCGGACTCAACTCCGGCGCAGTCGAACAAGCCAGCGGCGAAATATTCCTCCCCGCAGCAGGTAGCGAGTTAACCCCCACACTACCCACAGATATTAGTGCTGGAACCATTCTAGAACAGCCGCTGAGCGATCGGCTCACCAGCCAACAGCCCCTACGCGGAGTCAAATCCCCCGGCGCTGCTACTATTACCATCGGTGGTGGCGGCAGCAGCGGCGGTGGCGGACAGTTAGCAGCCCCCCAAATTGTCGGCGCCGTCAACCGCGTCCGCTTTGAAGCAGACCGCCTCGAATTACTGCCAAATGGCGTCAGAGTAGCAACCAACATTCGGATTACTAATGACCCGTTTTCCCCGCCGGAACTCGAATACAGGGCTCGGAGGGCAACGATTACCAGGATTTCGCCCACGGCTGAGGAATTAGTCACAAATTCGCCCCGCTTGGTGTTCGACAACCGCATCAAAATACCCGTGTATCCCCGCAGGCAAGTTTTTGACAGCCAACAGAAAAACGGCCCCTGTTTGACTTTCGGCTACGACGGGGGCGACAGGGGCGGTTTGTTTGCCGAGTGCGGTTATGAAGTGTTCCAGGATGGGCCCGTGCGCCTGACTCTAACACCCCAAATTTACCTCCAGCGAATCGTGGAAAAGAACGGCGGCAGTCCGTTTGCATCCGACAGCTACGGGCTGAAAGCCAAGTTGAACGCGACTTTGGGCCCTCGCACCAGCCTGGAAGGATCGGCGTTATTTCTGAATTTTGATAATTTCCCGGATTTAGCTGAAAATGCTTTTCGGGGCAATTTGCGGCTGCGACAGTCGATCGGCAATCACAATCTAGCCGCAGAATATAGTTATCGCGATCGACTGTTTAACGGTTCTCTAGGCTTTCAAACCGTCAACAGCAGTCTCGGGGCCGTCCTCACTTCCCCACAGATGCAAATCGGCAACACAGGCATCAATTTCAGCTACCAAGCCGGGTATCAATTTATCAATGCTGACACCGATCGAGCAGATTTGCTCGATCCCGTGCGCGAAAACAACCGCATCGATTTGGGCCGCGCCCAAGTCAGCGTCGCCCTCAGCCGCGGCTTCAACCTGTGGCAAGGTCAACCGCTGCCCCGCACTCCCACCCAGGGTTTGAAGTACACCAGGACGCCGGTGGTTCCCTTCTTGCAACTGGCTTTGGGAGTCCGAGGAGTTGGCTCTTATTATAGTAGTGGCGATCGACAAAATTCGATCGCCAGCAGCATCGGCATTCAAGGGCAGTTCGGCCATTTCTCCCGCCCTTTCCTCGACTACACTGGATTTAACGTGACTTACACTCAGGTAGCGCGGGACGGGGTATCGCCTTATTTGTTCGATCGGTTAGTAGATTTGAAAGTCCTGTCTTTTGGACTCGTGCAGCAAGTTTACGGAGGGTTTCGAGTCGGGTTTCAAAGTGCTATTAATTTAGATAGCAGGGAAACAATCAGTACGAACTACACTTTAGAATACAGCCGTCGCAGCTACGCAATTATTTTGCGTTTTAATCCTGAGCGTCAAGTCGGCAGCCTGACATTTAGAATTAGCGACTTCAACTGGAACGGCACACCCCAACCATTTTCCGGGGACGTGCGAACAGTAGAAGGAGGTGTGCGTTTATCCGATTAATTGAAGTCAAGAACTCACCGTCAACCCGCTTCGGGTATGGCGGGAGCTTGTAAGAAGCTCTAACTTGACCAGACTCAGTTCGGAAGAACTACGTTATTGGGTTCATGAAACCTACAGATACGTGCCAGTTTGTAGCTCTTTCGTACAGCTTTAAACAGGTGTAATGAGTTAAGCCAGTGAGCTGTACCTAACAAGACTTAATAACTTTGTCGAGGCAAACTTCACCAGTAATGAGAGGCAGCAGTAATGCGCGTTTTTGTTCTAGATAAAAACTTGAATCCTCTTGACCCAACGCATCCAGCAAGGGCAAGAGAACTACTGAACAAAGGGAAGGCTAAAATACTTAAGCGATATCCATTCACCATTGTTTTGCAGGATAGGGTTGTTGAAGATTCGATCGTACATTCTCATCGAATTAAAATCGATCCAGGTTCTAAAACAACGGGTATTGCTGTGGTTCAAGAAGAGACAGGGCGTGTCACAAATGCCTTAGAAATCTCTCATCGAGGACAACAGATTAAAGATGCTCTGGAATCTCGTAGAGGATTAAGAAGAGGTCGCCGAAATCGCAAAACTCGTTACCGCAAACCTCGTTTCTTAAACCGAACTCGTAAACAGGGCTGGCTACCTCCTTCTCTTGAAAGTCGAATTGCTAACATTGAGACCTGGGTGAAGCGAATCAGAAAAATCTGCCCAATTACCGCAATTTCCCAAGAGCTAGTTCGATTTGACCTACAACAAATGCAAAACCCCGAAATTAGTGGGATCGAGTACCAACGGGGTGAGCTATTTGGGTTTGAGGTTAAAGAGTATTTGCTCCAAAAGTGGAACAGGAAATGTGCTTACTGTGGCGTTGAGAATGTCCCATTTGAAATTGAGCATATCCTGGCTCGAAGTAAAGGAGGCTCTAACAGAGTCAGTAACCTTTGTCTTAGCTGTCATTCCTGTAACCAAGCCAAGGGCAACAAATCTATCGAAGAGTTCCTGAAGAAAAAACCATTACTTCTCAAGCGGGTTTTAGCTCAAGCTTCATCACCACTTAAAGATGCGGCTGCTGTTAATACTACTCGTTGGGAACTTTATAGAAGGCTTCAATCTACAGACTTGCCTGTAGAAATAGGTTCTGGTGGTCGGACAAAGTTTAATCGTCAAACCAGAGGGATTGAGAAGCAGCACTGGACAGATGCCACTTGTGTAGGGGATTCTACTCCAGAACAGCTATTAATTCGGGGAATCAAACCTCTCAAGGTAACTGCAAAAGGACACGGAACTAGACAGAGATGCCGACCCGATAAATACGGTTTTCCTGCACGTCATGCACCAAAAGCTAAATTTTATATGGGGTTTACCACTGGGGACATTGTTAAAGCCGATATTCCCTCTGGTAAATATGCAGGAAAATACACGGGACGAATTGCTATCAGGTTTAGACCAGGTTTTATGTTGCTGTTGCGTGACAGAAGATTTGATGTTCACCCCAAGTATTTGACGACCATTCACTTTTCTGATGGCTATGAGTACAATTTTTCAAAATGAATGTTACTTCGCCTTTTATTTCCGGGCGGCAATTCCCCACCCGTTAACCCTACGGGTATAACGGGCGACCCCTTGCCACACTTAAGTTGGGTAATGGTTCAACAGTTGACAGTTGGCCGAAGGAGAGCTACCTCAACCTAGAAGGAAGAGGATTGGAGTAATGAATAGTCTGATTTTAATTTCTTCCGCTCCGGCTTAGGGCTTTCAACCAATTCTTTCTGGTAATTAGTAATTGGTAATAACGAAGCAAAAATAATCACCAATTCCCTATTTTGCAATTCCCAAGGACTAAGGACTAAGAACTAATGATAAATTTTGCTCGGGGGGGACAGCACTCCTGACAACTAAGAGGGCCCGCACGGGGGTACCGCCCCTACCAACTGACAATTAAGAGGGCCAGCCCGCACCATCCACCGCCCCTATCAACTGACAACTGATAACAACTAACAACTGACAACTGACTAATTACCAATTCCCATGACAGAAGTGACGGCAATATCTGCACAAGCAGCGGCTCTGCTGGTTCACTACGGTTTTGACCTAGGTGGCAAAAAAGCAGAGAAATTGGCTGGTGAATGGTTGACCAAGTATCCCGGCTATTGGTTGCGTTTAGCAGTGGTTGAAGCGCTTTATCAAGGGCGCTACAAAGCTGTTTCTGTCGGACAGCTATTGAGTATGTGGCACCGGATAGGCCAACCACTATATCATTTTAATCGCGAGTTTGAACGCTTAGTTTGCAACAATTTTCCTCAAGATTTAACCTTTGAAAGTTATGCTCAACCGTCGCAGGAAGAGATACTTTTATCCCACCCAGAATCCGAATTCGGTGTCGCCGAAATAGATACGAGCAAGCAGTCAGAAGCAGAAATCGATCGCGCGTCAGATGCAGAAGTCCCCAATACAGAAGCCCTGGAAACAGAAAAACTCGCCACTGCTGGCGATCGCACTCAAGAAAATACAGAAGTTGTAGTATATGAAGATGTGGATGTTACCGCCCTGGCCGATGGAGCCGAACCCGATCGCAAATTAACAGACAAACCTGTCACCAAATCATTCCCAGTTGCCAAACACACTGATTTTCACACCAAGTTAAAAGCCGTTGCCCGAGAAGGTCGCAGAAAGAAAGGAGAAAGTATCAAAAAGAAATAAGGTGTTAGTCGATTTTTGATTTTTCGATTTACTTTACAGATTCATCTGGGAGGTTGAAAAGGAGTCTAAAATTTTGGGAGAATTACTCAGGATACTTGGGGCTTGTATTCATTTTGGGAAATTAGATATAGAGGTTCTCCCTGCGAGTGAGGAACTCACCAATTACCAGAAAGAATTGGTTGAAAGCCGGAACCCTTGTCTGGAGAAATAAAAATCAGACTATTCATTAGACTTCTTGCAAAAGTCGGGAATAGGGAACAGGGAACGGGGAACAGTCAACAAGAATTAATGCAAACAACACCGCAAAAATATTTTGGCAATTCAAGTCTATTACTCCAATCCTCTTTCTTTCTTTCTTTTTTTCTTTCTTTCTTTCTTCCTTCCTTGGTCAACTGTCAACTGTCAACTGTCAACTGTTTTTCGGACTTCCACCCATCCGAATTTCCGAACAAAAAGATGCTTGTTCCGTACCGTCTGCTTGCTTGACAACGCTAGTCCGCAAGCGCAGATTGGGGATGAGATACCACAGCCTTTCTTCAGCATGGACGGTATCTGATTCTGTAATCAATGTCAGCACATCGTCGCCGCCCATCACGTAACGGGTGTTTCCCTTGGCTTGCAACACTTTGCCTTCGCTAGGATTGTCGGGATTCGGGACGATCGCTAATATTGTAGAACCAACTTGTTTAGCTTGGTTGCGATCGGGAACACCGTCCCAAGAAATCCGAACGCCCCTGAGTCCAGTTGAGTCCGGGTTAGTCGAGTGCTGTTGGCAAAGTTTGACGACTGCTGCATCGTTAGCTGTCAGCATTTCTATTTTGAGGTCAGATTTACCTGCTTGCAATTCCCCAGAATTGAGATTGTGTACGGTGCGCTGGGAAAACCATTTGCCTGCACTTAACTCGAAAAACTCGATAACATCCATGAAATTTGTCTCTAAACTTAAATAGTTCTTGATTTGCGATCGCGACTTGCGCGCTATGGAGTCAGAAAACCGGTTTCTTTTTGAGTAACTAGCCGCCAAACCAATGATTTTAGCGAGAAACCCGGTTTAAGAGTGCAAGTCCTGTTTTCTATTTTAAAGGAACGGGGCGCACCTGCAAAGCTTTTCGGGAGGTTTGAGCCAAGCAGGTGCGGTTGAGGTACAAAACCCAAGCAGGCGGACATCTGTCGGGCCGATGCAGCCCGATCGACCTAAAATTAGAGCATTCGCTACCGTATTTCGCTAAACAAGTCTTGGGGAGCACATCAAACAGGATGGCGCGCTCACAAATTTTACCTTAACTCCGTCCAAAAACGGGTACAGCCTGCCAACTTAAGTTCTGCAAATTTTAGTACAACGTTCAACTTTCCAGATTCACTGCGCTCGAAGTCAATTCTTTAATTGTAAGAGCGATCGTCCTAGCCTCCGTCTCAAACTTGTACAGCGACTTTTCCTGAAGGTAGCCGAAGGAAGTCGAAGTATCCAAAATCAAAAATCAAAAATCAAAAATCAATTGTGTGGAGCGATCGACAATCATTGCCCAAAACCCGTTATGTTAAGAAAAACAACGATATATGTCAGATAGTTGTCGATCGGTAGATTTTGGGCTTTGAGTTGAACGATCTTGGTGGTGGTTGATGGCAATCGCAGGACTTGAAAATTCTCAAACCAGACTCAGACTAAAAAACCAGCGATTCATCGAAGGATCGCCAAACCGAGGGCAGCAGCCCGGTAGCAAATAGCCTTCAAATATGCCATGCTAAGTAAACGAGCAAAGTAAGTGAGAAAACTTTCTCGATCGGGTTTTGGGCAAGGTGCAGCTAGCGATCGCATACATTAAAAAAAGACATACACAAATTTATGAGCGAGTTTACACAAGGGCTGGATAAAATGCAGCCCGCAGAACAGACGCACTGTTTGGGAATCCTACCAAGTCAGCTAGCAGCGACTTCCGACTCAGAGAAATTATACAGCTTACTAACAGATTACAATTTTATTGAAGCCAAGCTGTCAGCAGCGGGAGCACAAGCGCTAATAGAAGATTACGATTTAGCAACAAGTCCCGATATTATCACCTCCGATGAAAAAGCCGACAAACTCAAATTAATCCAAGAAGCAATCAGGCTTTCTGCCCACATTTTAGCCAAAGATAAAACCCAACTAGCGACCCAACTAATTGCCCGGTTGATGCGCTTTGAAATTCCCGAAATTCAAGCACTGCTAGCCCAAGCACAACAACAAAAAATACCCTGGCTGCGGCCGCTAACCCCCAGCTTTACCCCCCCTGGCGGCAGATTGCTACGCACTCTCACCGGACATACAGATTGGGTACAAGCTGTAGCAATCACCCCCGACGGCAAGCGAGCAATTTCTGCATCCTCCGACCACACTCTCAAAGTTTGGGACTTAGAAACAGGAGAAGAACTTTCCACCCTCAAAGGTCATCTTACCTACGTTAATGCTGTAGCCGTAACCCCAGACGGAACAAAAGTAATTTCAGGTTCTTGGGACAATACTATTAAAATTTGGAATTTAGCTACTGGAACAGAAATATTAACATTTGCAGGCGATACTTTTGCAGTAGAAGCTGTAGCAGTAACTCCCGACGGCAAGCGAGTAATTTCTGGTTCCTGGGACGGCAGCATAAAAGTTTGGGATTTGTCAACAGGGGCAGTGATTTTCAACCTCAAAGGTCACAGCAGTTTTGTCCAGTCCGTAGCAGTAACTCCAGACAGCAAGCGGTTGATTTCCGGGTCTGGCGACAACAGCATTAAAGTCTGGAACCTAGAAACAGGAAAAGAACTTTTTACCCTTACCGGTCACGCAGATTGGGTAAAAGCTGTAGCAGTAACTCCCGACGGCGAACACATAATTTCCGGCAGTTACGACGGCACAATCAAAGTTTGGAGTTTGAGTGCCAGAGAAAAACTTTTCACTTTAGGAATTCACAGCAGTTTCGTCCAAGCTGTGGCAGTCAGTCCCGACGGAAAACGCGTAGTTTCGGCCGCAGGCGACAAAACGCTGAAAGTTTGGAATTTGGAAACAAAAGAAGAACTATTTACTTTTACCAATCACATCGCCCCGGTGAATGCTGTTGCTGTCACCCCCGACGGCAAGCGGATAGTTTCTGGTTCCTCTGACAAAACTCTCAAAGTTTGGCACTTAGAAACAGGCAAAGAAAATTTATCATCTGCCGGTCACGATGACTGGGTAAATGCTTTAGCAGTGACTGCCGACGGTAAAAAAGCAATTTCCGGTTCGGGAGATAACAGCATTAAAGTCTGGAATCTGGAAAATGGAGAGGAAATTTTTGCTATTCCCGGTCATAAAGATTGGGTAAAAGCAATCGCTGTTACCCCCGACAGCCAGAGAATAGTTTCAGGTTCAGGTGACAAAACAGTTAAAGTTTGGAATCTGGAAACTGGAGAAGAAATATTTAGTCTGACAGGTCATACAGATTGGGTAAATTCGGTTGCTGTTACCCCCGACGGCCGGCTGGCAATTTCTGGTTCGGGAGACAAAAGTATTAAAATTTGGAATTTGGAAACAGGAGAGGAAGTTTTTACATTTATCGGTCACACCGACGGGATAAAAGCTGTGGCAGTTACTCCCGATGGCAAGCGGATAATTTCGGCTTCCGGCGACACAAGTCTGAAAGTTTGGAGTTTGGGAAAAGAAAATAATATTTTGGCAAATTTATGGAATTTAGTCGTAAAAAATCAACTTTTTACTCTCAAAGGTCATGAGAGTTTTGTGAATGCTGTGGTAGTTACCACAGACGGTAAATGGGGAATTTCTGGGGGGAGGAAGAAACTGATTAAAGTTTGGGATTTGTCGAGTCAAAAGGAAATTTTTACTTTGACGGGTCATGCGGATGCGATTACAGCTTTGGCGACTGTGGGAAATAGAGTGATTTCAGTTTCGGATGATAATACTCTGAAAGTTTGGGATTTGTTGAGTCGAAAAATAGTTGCTACTTTCAGGGGAGATAGTGCTTTGAAAGCTTGCGCTATGGCACCAGATGGGGTGACAATTGTCGCGGCGGAAGCTTCGGGACAAGTGCATTTTTTGAAGTTGGAAGAGTCAGTTGACAGTTGACAGTTGACAGTTGTCGTGGTTCCAGATCGCACTTTTGCTCAATTTGAAAAGTGCGATCGATCTTTTCCCCAATCCAGTTTAAAATTGTTCCGGGTCAATGCCGATCGATTGGAGTCTGTCTAACTTAATTCATCTGGGTTAATGCCCATTTCTCGCAACCGTTCCACCAAAATCTGCGATCGCCGTCGTTCCTCTGCTAAAGTGGTTTCTGCAAGTTCGGCCCGCTGGCGTTCCTCTGCTAAAGTGGTTTCTGCAAGTTCAGCCCGTTGTTGGGCTTCCTCTAACAGTTGACAAATCTCAACGTAGGAAAAAAACCAGGTTCCATCTGGTCGATAAATTTGCAATTCATCGCCGGATAAATCAAAGCGAATTGCCAATCGAGGACTGACGAAATTTTCCATTAAGGCGATCGCATCTAAGCCATCTTGTCCCCGCAGCCAGCCTCGCAGTTGGTTGTTGCTAGGATTGTAGATATAATATTCTTCAACTCCGTGGCGATCGTAAAATAGCAACTTCTTATCCATTTCATCCTGCGTGTTGCTAGGAGAGAGAATTTCAAACACAACTTGCGGCGCAATTCCCGACTCATTCCACTGCTGATAAGAACCGCGTCTTCCTTTCGGTATGCCGAACGCAACCATCACGTCGGGCGCATTAACAATATTCGATCTTCCCTCGATTGGATACCAAAACAAATCACCAGCTACGAATACATTCTCGTCATCAGCATACATCCATTCTAAATTTTGTTCGATGACGAGAATCCAGCGAAATTGGTCAGTATTATTGGCCATTGGTTTACCGTCGCTGTCGGGGTAAATAACTGCTTCCTGAGTAGGGGATGGGATTTGAGTTACCATAACAGTTGTGTGGGGTGAAAGACTGTTGAATTTAATTTTAGCAGTTTGGGAAGAGTCAGATTTCCCTCTCTTCCTCTGCGCCCTCTGCGCCCTCTGCGGTAAAAAATCTTATTCACAAAAAATTGCATCGAAAATAGGGCAGACACCGCGCCCGCCCTACAAAACTACTTCCTCTGCAACCTAACCCCGCGAATAGAATAATCCAAAAGCTCGATCGGGTGCATCAAAGTAACAGCCTTACCCTGCAACTCCAAATGCTTCTTAATTTGCAAAGAACAACCCGGATTAGAAGAAGCAATCAACTCCGCCCCAGTATTCAGCAAATTCTCCACCTTTTGCACGCCCAACTCATCAGCCACATCCGGCTGAAGCATATTATAAACCCCCGCACTCCCGCAACATAAAGCAGCATCCACAGGTTCTTTCAACTTCACCCCAGGGATTTGTTGCAACAACTGACGCGGCTGCAAACTAATCTTTTGTCCGTGCAACAAATGACAAGCATCCTGATAAACAATCGTCAAATCTCCCTCAGTCAAAGGATTGAGTTTAGCCGTAATTCCGGCACTTGCCAAAAACTCTTGGATATCCTTTACATTCGCAGCAAAATGCTCAGCTTTTTCCCGATAATCCGGGTCATCAGCTAAAATGTGACCGTATTCTTTCAAAGTGTGACCGCACCCAGCAGCATTGATAATCACAAAATCAACGTTAGTATTTTCAAAGCTATCAATCATTTGTCTCGCCAAAGCTTTCGCCTGTTCGGCTTGTCCTTGGTGTTCCGGTAAAGCAGCACAGCATCCCTGACTTTTCGGAATCACAACCTCGCAACCGTTAGCCGTCAAAACTCGCACCGTAGCCTCATTCACAGGCGAGAACAACAACCTCTGCACACAGCCTAAAATCACGCCGACTCGATAGCGTTTCTCCCCTTGTGCGGGAATGACTTCGGGCAAATTATCCCGGAAAGAATCGACAGTAACTTTCGGCAAAATTGATTCCATCGCCGCCAAGCGAGGAAATACTTTTTTCAGCAAACCTGTTTTGCGGACAAGTTTTGGCAGTCCTAATTTTTGATAAATAAACAGCGGTACAAGCAGAGGGCGCAATCTGTGAGGATAAGGAAAGAGATTAAAAATCAGAGTCCGAATTACATTGTCAGAAAAAGTGCGTTTCTGATTTCGAGTAACTTGGTGGCGAGTTGCGGAAATTAACTTATCGTATTGAACTCCCGACGGACAAGTTGTCACGCAGGCCAAACAGCCCAAACAAGTATCGAAATGCTGCGAAGTTGCTTCGTTTAAAGGTGCGTCGCCTTCATTAATGGCATCCATTAAATAAATGCGACCTCTAGGCGAATCCATTTCTTTACCGAGTACACGATAACTGGGACAAGTTGACAAACAAAAGCCGCAGTGGACGCAGGTATCGATTAATTTCGGATCTGGCGGATTGTTGGCGTCGAAACCTGGGATTTCGAGGCTTTGTAAGTGGGGATTTTGGGCTAGGAAATTGCTTTCTTTCGCGGGTTTGAAATCGTCGCTGGGAATTTGAGATGTTTCTGAAGTTTGCATATATTACCTAATTCTTTTGGTTCGTAGTGAGGACTTTAGTCCTTTTCCTGGGATTTAAGAAGGACTGAAGTCCTCACTACGAACCTTAAATTCCTGGTTGGTAGTGAGGACTTTAGTCCTTTTCCTGGGATTTAAGAAGGACTGAAGTCCTCACTACGAACCTTAAATTCCTGGTTGGTAGTGAGGACTTTAGTCCTTTTCCTGGGATTTAAGAAGGACTGAAGTCC
>NZ_JAHREU010000081.1:0-8842 GCF_020883145.1 Microcoleus sp. CAWBG27 | reverse complement strand
TCACTACGAACCTTAAATTCCTGGTTGGTAGTGAGGACTTTAGTCCTCTTCCTGGGATTTAAGAAGGACTGAAGTCCTCACTACGAACCTTTTAAGATCAAACGATCGCAATTTAAAATATTCTCCGGGTCAAACTCTTGCTTGATGCGGCGCATTAGATCGATCGCACTTCCAGTATAGCCCCAAACATCTAACCCTTGTTTGATTTGGGGTGGCGCTGCCAAAACTGTCAGAAAACCGCCTTTGGCTTCGCACCTTTTGCGTACCTGCAACAGCGTTTCGGCTGTCACAGTCTCAAACCGCAAAACTCCCAAACCGCTGCCCGCATGAATCCAAGCATCCTGTACCGGCAACTCGTTAATTGCCTTGACTGCTTCCGACGGTCTGATACCTATTTTACAAATAATTGTAGAATTATTGGCAGAATTCCAGACTGTTTCTGGCAATCTTTGCCATAATTGATGCTCGTCATTTTCGCCGCAGCTAGTGCCTTGCAAGCCCAACTTTTCGCCAACTTCCAACAAGCGGGCGGATTGTTGTTTAACGCTTTCGGCGATGCTTTGAAACCTCACTACCAATCCCGAACCTTTACCCAAACTCAGTTTTTCTACTAACTGCGGTGACAGCAAATCAACGGCCGTCGGTGTCAAAGCAGAAGATAATAAAATTTGAGCAGCTTCAGCTAAAGCATTCGTTTCTCCTGTCAGTATGACAGTTCCCGACGATTCCGGCAGCGGATAAACTCGGAATGTTACTTGAGAAATGACGCCCAATGTGCCGTAGGAACCAGTCAACAGTTTCATTAAGTCATAACCGGCAACATTTTTCACAACTCGACCTCCGGCTACAGCAATTTTACCGTCCGATCGCACAAAGCTAATTCCCAACAACAAATCGCGCACGCCCCGGTAGCGGTGTCGCAGCGAACCCGTATCAGCAGTAGCGACAATCCCGCCCAAAGTTGCCTGTTGCGGATATGCTGGATCGATCGGCAAAAATTGACCTGCTTTACCTAAAATTTCCTGCAAATCCGCAAACTTCATGCCCGCCTCCGCAGTCACGGTTAAATCGCCCACAGCGTGTTCTACCAGGCGATTCAATCGTGCCGTACTCACAGCCACCATCCCCCCTGCATCAGGAGATCCCCCTAAATCCCCTTCCCGGGGGACTTTGACAACATCTTGCTTTCCCCTTGGTAGGGGCGGTGCCCCCTTGCCCGCCCTAGGCTGGGGAGGATCCGGGTCAAATTTAACTAAACCGCCCCAATCGAGTTTGCTGCCACTTCCACAAGGCAAGAGTGGCCAGCGATTTTGCCCGGCCAAAGCAATCACCGCGGCGAGTTCTTTCTGGGTATGGGGATAAACGGTACAGGCTATTGAATTGCCTGGGGCAACTGCTTTTTCTACCCTTTCTTGCCAAAAAGCCTCTATATCTTGGCGCAGACAGATGCCCGAAGTGCCGACAATACCCTCTAATTCTTGTGTGCTAACGTAATTTTCTGCCGAAATATTTTTCATGAAGGTTCTCAGACGCCCAGTAAACAAACAATCAAAACAGCCCCTCAAACCATTAAATATGAATACGAGCCCCATATTCCAAAGATCGACAAACAAATGTCTCAAAATCGTCTTTCTGTAGGAGTGACCAGTCTCAACAAAGTGATTGGTGGCTGCTTGATTCCTGAGTGTTCTTATCTGGTACGTGGCGGCCCGGTTCCAGAAATAGATGAACTGCTGCACGCAGGGGGCTGGAACGGGCGGCTGTGATGGTGATTGCTGGGCCTACCGATGTGGGCAAAACGACGGTGGAGATTCAGTTGATGAAGGAGTCAATTTCTACTCTGCTGCGCCGCTGCGAATCGCTTTTTATTGACGATTATCGATGTATCCGCACCCTACGGTTACTGTTGCATAAATACCTAGAAATTCGTATTGCTCGGTTTTGCTAATTATCGAAAATAACCGCATCAAAAAGGTTTACAAGCTTCAAGTCAGAATAAATTTTTAGATGATGATAAGTTGCCAGTTTTTGCCGACTCGCCGGCAAAAACAAACCCAGGCCTGAAAAGTTTTGATACCTACCTCGAATTGTCGAGCTAAGCAATCTACCATTTTGTTGCAATTTCTCAATTAAAAATGATTTGAAAAAAGTTAAGAAAACATTGCAAGCTGTTACGTCTGCACCAGAAACTTTCGTGATTTCTAACATAAAGTTAGCCAAGTCAACGAAGGATTCTCCACTATAATGATATACTTGTATAAAAGATTGTGTATGTTTGACTTTTGAGGGAAACAAAGCTGAATGAATGAGCTTTTTGACCGCATCAGTGTTGGACATGAGAATTGAATCGATCGCCGGATTAAGTTTCTCTGATAGCTGGTGAAAGTAATCATTTTTAGTCAGTGTCAAACTATGATACATATCCAAACGTTCAAAATCCATAATTTTTTTAGCTATTTGACCTCCGTCAAGATTTGGATGACAGCTAAGGTGGTTCAGTAATGATTCATAATAGTAATTTGGTGCTCCCAGTATTATTTGAGATGACAGGGTATACTTGGCGACATTTTGAAATGTATAGTGTACTTCAATATTGCCCCGATGGCAGTTTTGAAAAAACAGAAGTTCTAATCTACCATTAATATCTTGATTGAATTTAGATATAACTTCACTGACTTTTTGTAAATCCATCCATTTAGGTTGTGTGATTGAAGTCGAACCGTAGTTGGGATTTTCATCGGGACTAATTTGCATGAGACTTCCACCATGACCTAAAAATACAATGACCCAATGTTTGGTCTGAAATTGTGACAAAGCCCAAGTAAGATATTCATTCAGAACATTTTCACTACTACTGTCTGCTGTTTCCAAGTATTGAACTGTAATGTTACCTTTGGTAATAATATTTCTTGATAATCGCCTCGATCCACTAAAATCAGATTGTACTAATACCAAAACTTTGTCAGTCTGTACACCTTTGCGTAACATTTCAAGAATAGGTTTGCCCAAGGTTGATAAATTGTTGTCATACGGCATCCAGTATAAAAGTATATAATCATAGTTTGGGAGAGGTCTATCGGCAGCGTTCAAGTTACTATTCTCCAGTTGTTTGCCTAGATATAGTGTACTCAAAAAAGCAGCATTACTTGTCGCTAAGTATTGAATGGCTTCTCTGCGTTTCATGATTTTATGACCTCAGCGAGCTTGGAATGAGAATTAAATAACTTATAATTTGATGGTTCGTGGGATGGGCGGGATATCCGGTCTTTCCGGGACGGGCGGGACGCCCATCCCACTTTCTTTGTGTAAATTATTTAATCTGCGATCCTTAGTTCTGTCAATTTAACATGGTTGGGGTCTTGTTGGTAGTGAATATGCTGGTCATCTTTGAAGACCAATAGATTTTCTGTGATATCAAATTCGATTGCATTACTCTGTAGTCATCTCTATATTCTCTCTCTGTGTTCTCTGCGTTCTCTGCGGTTAAAATTATTCTTATATAAGCCGAAACGATATGATTTATATTTTTGATTTCTCTAAAATTTTGTGATGGTGTTTAATACAATTTCTCTGGTGCACTATTGCCAAAAACCAGTATTTTTCGTGCTAGTTCCAAAAATCACCGAATAGCAGGGGTTTGAAGCCCTTACTCATCAAGGCAGATTGTGATCGGAACGGAGTTTAAATCTCGGTTCTTATCACTTCACTGTCAACTGTCAACTGTCAACTGTCAACTGTTTAAGCACCCGAAAATCCGATCGCGTACAATCAAATCAAAGTTCTATAGGAGCCATGGCATTTAATAGCTCTTCTAGGATAAACCGCAGCAAAGATTGAGTTGCCAATATTAAACCCAATCGGGCTTGAGCGAGTTTTGGCTGTTCTGTTTTGACTTCGCCCCAAATTCGGCACTGGCTGTAAAAAGTCTGAAATGCTGCGCTCAAACTATTGGCTAATTTGAAATAATTAACAGGTTTTTCGGGTTGATTTGCCTCAAAAACTGGAGATAAACCATCTAGCACTGCGATCAGTTCCGAAATTAAACTGCGTTCTGCTGGAGCTACTAATAGCAGCCGACGATCGCCCTCGTCAACCCAAGGAATAGGATTTGGGGCCGCCAGCGACCAAATTTGCGGCGCTGTGGTGACATTCGGCTGTGCGATCGCAATTAACCGATCGCGATCGGCCATTCGCAGCAGGGAACAGCAGCGTGCGTGGCTGTACTGAATCGGAAACAGCCGATCGGCGGATATAACAGGAGATAAAGTGCGATATTCTGGAACAGGGAGGGGAATTTGAGCTAATCGCTGCAACCAGAAAGCTAAACCCGCATCAGTCAGCTCTAGCTCAATTATTCCTGACGGTGCGACTTGAACGGCGAAATCTGGACAACACAGCGGTTTGAGAATTTCGGCCAACTGTGCGGCGATCGCCTGCGGTGTCTCGTCCCAAGTTGCAGCTAATTTCAGGGCGATCGCAGACACGTACACCACCCGCTCCCTATTTTTAGCCCGATTTAACGGAATTTCGCTCGTTGTGCCTTGCTCTTCGATCGCGAAGAGAAACCTTAAGAGCAAAAAACACTTCACTGTAACTTCCGGGCACTGGAATATATTTAATGTATCCATATCGGCTATTCTTGCAGTAAAAGTGCCTAGAGACTGTTACCACTTGCGCTATCTTTGTACGTTAAACTGCTGATGTCAAAGATAGTCGATCGGCTCGCCCGGGCGAGTTCACATCGAAGGAATGGGCTTTCTAGCGATTTTTGGGGTAAATATACAATAATTTACGATCGACTTATTGCCGAATTCTACCATTTTCATGTACTTTTTGCTACATTGAGTTTTTCGGTGAAACTGAGAAGAGTCAGCACAGTTAAGAAGCGTGTCGGCTCGATGGGGGGTTAGTTGTCTCACTTAGTATCGCAATGCAGGCAAAAACCGTTTTCTCACTAACTAAATATATCCCAGAGCCTCACTTATGCAATCAACTTCCACACCTCTAGAAACGATCGATCGACCGTTTATCACCTGGCAGCGAATTATCGACTGGGCCCAGGAACACTACCGCTGCCGGACTTTTAGCAAAGACGAGAAGATTCCCGCCAGACCCGGACTGCTCTATTTAGTCCAGAAAGGTTCTGTGCGGCTCGTCGGTAGCGCTCAAGTTAGCGCCGCTGCAACAAAGTCCAAATCCGTTTCCAAAACTACAGAAGAAGCTTTTTTGGGCTTCGTCGGCGCCGGTCAGCCCTTTGAACTGGTTGCTCAGTCTCCGTTTACGCTCCAAGCTTACGCCCACGCCGATCACACTCACGTAGTGTGGATGTACTGGCACGATTTGGATAATTGGCCTCACTTCCGCCGGGAAATTTTGGATGCGTTTCGCTACCAGCACCAGCGAAAGCTCCTCTGGCTGAGCACTTTGGGACAGCGCCGGACGATCGACAGATTGCTGGGTTTTCTCACTTTGTTGATCGAAGAGTTCGGCGAACCCTACGTAGGTGATGGAGAACCGGATGTGGTGCGGGGCTATCGACTGCCTTGGGCCTTGACTCACGCTCAAATTGGCAGTGCCATCGGCTCGACGCGGGTAACGGTGACGCGGCTGATGGGCAAATTGCGATCGAAAGGTTTGATTAATACTGAGGATGATAATTTAATCTGTTTGCCCGCTAAGGCTACTCCCCAAAAGACGAAAAATCAAAAGCAGGATGTAGAAGCATTCCTCGAAGACGATCTCGAAGACGATCTCGATGACGATTTGGATGATTCTATCGATGAAGATTTCGACGACGATCTCGATGACGATCTGGAAGAATCCGCATAAAATCCTGCGGGCGATTGCTAACAGCACTTAGCTATTATAGTATGGCTGTTTTCTTCTTGCTTCTTGCTTCTTCGGTGTACGATGAGTTTTGTAAACTTTTCTCGTTCTCGAATGGTGCGAATAATGTCGGACAAGCAAAAATCTCCAATCCCGAACAATCAGCAACGGGTGGTATTCTGCGACTTTGACGGCACGATAACTGTTGAAGAAACTTTTGTGGCAATGCTCAAGCATTTTGCACCGGAATTGTCGTCTCAACTGATGCCGGAAATGTACGCGAGAAGGATCACTTTGCGCTCCGGAGTGCGACAGTTACTAGAGTCTATTCCCTCGGAATGTTATGGGGAAATTGTGGAATTTTCTAGGGGACAACTGATGCGGCCGGGATTGGTGGAATTGCTGGATTTTTTGGAGGCGCAAAGGGTGGATTTTGCGATCGTTTCGGGCGGCCTGCGGGTTATGGTAGAGACGGTTATGGGTGATTTGGCACACCGGGCGATCGCAATTTATGCTGTAGATGTGGACGCTAGCGGCCCTCACTTGCAAGTCAATTCTGAGTTTGAAGGAGATACAGAATTGGTGTCTAAGGTGCGAGTGATGGCGCAGCACCCCGCCCGGGAACAGGTGGCCATCGGAGATTCGCTGACGGATTTTAACATGGCTTTGCAGGCGAACTCGGTGTTTGCGCGCGATCGGCTTGCCGAATATCTAGACGAACAGCAAAAGCCGTATACTAAATGGGATAATTTTTTTGACGTGTTGGAAAATTTATCCCAGCAATGGAATTGAAACTATCGCCTTTCTCAGGTCAATTAGATGCTCATGGGCATGGGGCATAGGGCATAGGGCTGCGGTATGTGTATTGGTAAAGTGCGCGTTGCACACCCTGCATTTAGGTATGCCAGCGCAATTCCTATTGACCTAAAAGTAGATAAAAAACTGAGGATTAGCAGACAATGAGTGGCGATTTGAGATCGGATTTAATTGTAGCAGCCAAACATTTTTACGATCGCGGTTGGATGGCTGGGACTGCTGGCAATCTTTCAGCCCGCTTACCAGACGGCAGTTTTTGGATTACTGCTAGCGGGCGCCAGAAAGGGCAGTTAACTGATTCAGATTTTATCAGAATGAACTCCGAAGGCGCGATCGTCGAACAACCGGTTCCTGACAGCCGCCCTTCCGCCGAAACCAGCATTCATTTAGCCGTTTACGATTGTTTTCCAGGCGCTAAAGCTTGCTATCACGTGCATTCAATCGAGGCAAATTTAGTTTCTCGGCTAACAGCAGGCGATTCAGTGCCTTTACCTGCGATCGAAATGCTGAAAGGTTTGGGGGTGTGGGAGGAAAACCCCCAGGTGGCGATACCCCTATTTGCAAATTATTTAGAAGTGCCTAAAATAGCCAAAGAAATTTGTGAATATTTTGCCGTTTGTGCACCCTCTGTACCCGCGTTGTTAATTCGCGATCACGGCATCACAGTCTGGGCAGACTCAACCGCCGCCGCCTACAATTATGTAGAAATTGTAGAATATATTTTTCGCTACACCCTCGCAGCCAGCCAATTAAACTTAAATTTGAGATGTTAGATTGGGCCAGTCTCGGACGCAAAATCTAATATTTCTAGGGTGTGCAGAGGCGCAGCTTGCCACTAAATATCGCGTCCAACCACTTTTTGAGTCCGGGACTGTACCAACGAGCAAATATCGAGAAAAGGCAAAAATATGGCTAAATATACCCGAGTTTTATCCATAGATGGAGGCGGAATTAGAGGGATTATCCCCGCGCAAATTGGAGTTACCCTAGAGTCAAAGCTACAACAAAAAAGCGGCAACCCAGATGCCAGAATAGCTGACTATTTTGATTTGATTGCCGGCACAAGTGCGGGAGGAATTTTAACCTGCCTCTATTTGTTTCCGGATGCCAAAAATCCCAGCAGACCTCAGTGGACTGCCCAAGACGCGGTTAATTTTTCGATAGATAGTGGCATCGACTTTTTTCAAAGTTCATTTTTGAAAACACTCGAATCTCTAGACGGTTTAATAGATGAGAAATATCCGAGCGATGCGTTAGAAAAATTCTGTTGGCAAAACTTCAAAGATTGCAAACTCAGCCAACTCCTCAAACCTTGTTTAATTTCCAGTTACGATGTCGAAAGGAGAAAAGCTCATTTTTTTAATCAAATAGATGCTAAAAAATATCCAGCAGCAGACTATTTTCTCAGAGATGTCGCCAGAGCCACATCTGCTGCTCCCTCTTACTTTGAACTTCCCAAAATCTACTCTTTGACAAACGAATCCTACGCTTTAATTGACGGAGGAGTATTCGCCAACAATCCCGCACTTTGTGCCTATGCCGAAGTGAGAAATAAATTAAGAATTCCCGAGACTCGCTCCGACAAAGGCCCGACAGCAAAAGATATGGTAATTTTATCGCTGGGGACGGGACAAGCTCAGAAAAGATTTCCTTACCAGGAAGTGAAAAATTGGGGTAAAATAGAGTGGGTTCAGCCTTTGATTAATATCATGATGACGGGAGTTGCTGAAACTATAGATTATCAAATTATCCAAATTTTTGATGCCATTGACAAACCCAATCAATATTTAAGAATTTCTCCAGATTTAAGCCACGAACCACGACTGCCGATTGATGATGCCTCGGCAGATAAAATATCAACTCTGGTCAGAATTGGCAAGGAGCAAGCCCAAAAGTATAATCAAGAGTTGGATAAGTTTATCGACTTGTTGCTTGCCGAGTAATCAATAGAAATTAATTCTTTGGTACGTAGTTGCGCTTCAGCGCTATACGCTTATATTATAAAGAGCGCGCTTTGTGCAACTGCATACCTTTTGTATAAGTTACCAACCGCAGGGCTGGCAGACTTAAAAAATATATATAGCCTTTCTCAGAAAGATGAGGTACAATAACAGCAGTGCGTAAACCAGTTAAAAATATTTGATGATGTAACTTGACTGAACCCCAACTCTATGGCTTTGGCTAATTCTTGATAATTAGG
>NZ_JAHREU010000080.1:0-32372 GCF_020883145.1 Microcoleus sp. CAWBG27 | reverse complement strand
ATTGTTGTGTGAGAATGGACGCACGATTTGGCATAATGGAAACAGATATTTTGGTTTGTAAGGCAATTATCTATGTATATCTTGCCTTACAGATTTTTTTTGGCCACTTTTTCAGTGCCATTTGACTTCAGTCCTCTCTTACCAGTTTGTAGTGAGGACTTCAGTCCTCTCTTACCAGTTTGTAGTGAGGACTTCAGTCCTCTCTGCTGGTTGTTGAGTCAATCAGGACTTGCATTCCGAACGCTCGAACCAGTTATGGAATAATTTCTACTTCTGTACCTTGTTGTACAAACTGATACAACTCGTCAACATCCTTATTTTCCAGAGAAACACAACCCAAAGTCCAATTCGATCGCTCTTTGATAATTTTCTCTGAATTAGCAGGCACGCCGTGAATCCCAACCTCGCTGCCAATACTATCGTACCATTTGATTGTACCTGCTTGCTTGGCTTTGATATGTTTTCGCCAAGATTGTTTGCTGGGATAATCCAGCCAGATAAATTTCGACCAAGCTGCGTGAGGATAAAAATCTTTTATGCTAAAAATTCCTTCCGGCGTCCGCGAATCGCCTTCTTTTAGTTTATCGCCTGCGGGATTGCTGCCAAATACAACAGGATAAGATTTGACCGGCTTTTTATTTTCATATACAGTCAGCCTGTATTTTGATTTTTCCACCAGGATGGAAATTCTATTTTTATCTAACTTATCCGGTTCGCCTAAAATTTGTGATAGGGGTTTGCCGTAGTTGAATAAATTATCTGGTGGCAATTGGGTGTGTAAAACATTTAACTCATCAGCCGCACAGTTACTTAGGCAAAAAACATCTAAAATGTAGGGAATGGGAACAGCATAACCCAGTCTCACAAGTTTCCAGTAAAAAAAGGAACTCACAGTTAGCAAGAGAATGCTGGCAGATGAAGCAATTATCCAAATATTGCGCTGTCTTTTTTTGAGTTCCATTGCATTAACTGGGGATATTATAGCGGTTCTCAAAAAAGTGAGGTACGTTGTTGGGCTTAAGCCCTCTTATATTTATTATATAGTAAGCAAGGTCGCATCAAAAACTCCATTTATAGTCATACCTCATCTTTCTGATAAAGGCTATATCATCATTGTAACTTATGAGCTTGGAACAGGCAAGATGCCTGTTCCACAACAGATTTAATATTAGTGGCACAGGCATCTTGCCTGTGATTTAGCTAGATTTAATATTAGTGGCACAGGCATCTTGCCTGTTTTTTATTCTATCTAAAACGGGCAAGATGCCCGTTCCACAACTGCATGAAGTTCTTGTGTAACGGGCATCTTATTTGTTTTTCAACATGGCTGTAAATATCAGCTACATATGCTGTAAAGTCTGTTACTAATCCGCTGTTAACTGTTGCCAGCCAACATCAAAATCATTAACACTAACACCCCGTTAGTTAAATAAAAGATACCAACCACCTGAGTTTCCAACCAGCCGCAGAGTTCTAGATGGTGGTGCAGGGGAGCCATTCTTAAAAGACGCTTGCCAATGCCATCAGGGCCTTTTGTAGCTTTATAATAAGCTACTTGAGCAATTACTGACACTGTTTCAATCAAGAAAATCCCGCTGATTATTAATAATATCCAAAGGCTATTTGTTAATAAAGCTACCGCACCCAAAGCACCGCCCAAAGCCAATGCACCTGTATCCCCCATAAATACTCGGGCTGGATTGCGGTTGTGAGCTAAGAAACCGAAACAACTGCCGCTAATGCAGACACAAAATATCATTAATTCTGGCGAAGTTGATGCTACAGATGCACCTAATCCCAAAAGTGCGATCGCACCTAAACCTCCCATCAAACCATCAACGCCGTCGGTAAGATTAGTAGCATTGCTTTCGGCAACTAACACAAAACCAGCTAGCGGCCAAAACAAGAAACCTAAAGGCAATACCCAACCGAAAGGCAAAGCAATGTTTGTAGAAATAGTTGGATTGTGGAACATCAACCACAGACAAAAAAGAGCTGCAAAACCTACTTGCAAAGCCAATTTCATCCGAGGTGAAATACCTTTATTCGACTTGCGGCGGAGAATTTGCCAATCGTCGAGCCAGCCGATGAAACCGTAAGCTAAAGTTAAAGCCGATACGGCAACAACATCTGAGTTAAATTTCGACCAAAGTAATGCTACTGCGACTCCTGCTGGCACAAAAAATATGCCTCCCATTGTCGGCGTTCCCGCTTTTTTTAAGTGGGCTTGGGGGCCGTCTTCGCGAATTATTTGTCCGGCTTTCAGTTGCTGGAGTACGGGGACAACCAGATAACCTAAACCCGATGCAATGAGAGCACAAACAGCTAGTGGCATAAATAGCGATGCAGGCGCATCCAAAAATCTACCCGCTGCTACATCTAAACCGATCGCTACAATGCCGAGCCCCAAACCCAGCAGCAGGAATAAATTCCTGCCTGTAAGTTTGAAAGGCATAGTAAAAGGGATTTTCTCATCCACAAAGTTATCCATATCACTCCTCAACACACACCATTTGAGAATAAGCATTTGACAATTCGAGAATAGGGTGGGATACAGGAGATTGGGAAATCTCTTGGTTTTTCTTCCCTGTTTCTGGTTGATTCGTTGACCAGCCAAAAACGTTACAAGCCCTAAACTTCAGTAATCGATTCTCCCCAAATTTTAGACTCAAGTTCGGCTTCCGGTTATTCACGAAGCTGCAAGTGAATCTAAAATCTAAAATCTAAAATCGACTCACCATTCTACAGTTATTCGTCGCTTACACCCGCATCATCTTCTGCTTCTTCTTCTAAATCATCGTAAGGACTGTCGTCAACTGCCATCAACTCGGAAATTTCTTCTTCGTGCAGATAGTCGGGTTCTTGGACATCCCTTGCTAAGAGGCGATTGTTAGATTCCAACCAGTCTAAAAGAGAAGATTGCTGCTTTAATGGAATTACATCGGCAGGTAAGTGGCGAGGTATTTGACGCAGAGATGGGTTGTACATGATTATCGGTTTCTAAAGACAAAGACGCGATCGAGATCGAGTAGAACTAATGTTGTGCCGACTGACTGCTCCTTCCATCGAACACTTGCAAATCGGGCATTTAGCAGAGCTAAGGCATTATACCACAGACACTCTTTGGTTCCGGATCGGATAGGATGGCTGACTGGTTCGGGCGATCGCCCCCAACCATGGGCGCCAGGATAACATTAAAATCCGATATTGCCAATCCCTCTTTAGCCATAAGTATTGTAATCTGAGGCGATCGTTTTTGAAAGTATCGCGGGACACGGTGCCAGCCAGCGGTTGGGTTACAACAGTTTCCTGGTTTTGCGTCAAAGCCTTATGGTGAAAGCCTTTTACCTTCTTCAACCAATTCTCGAACAACAAATCTCAGGATGGATATAACAGCGGCGATTTTATACCACAAAGACGGTTACGACACCGGAGGGAAAAGACTTCTGGGGCGTCATTCAGCCGGAGAAGGATTTCTCAAAAGCTTAGTCCAACACGGTACTGCTGACTCTCTCTACTGTTGCACAGACAGCGAAGCAACATTTAAGGAGTTTTGTTCGCGCATCCAACCTTGGCTGCAACAACCTCGGAAAGTCCGCTGGATTTCGACGGATCGACTAGATTTGCTATCTCAACCAGGTACAATCTATCGACCCGATCCCGCCCTTGCCGATATGGTTTGGGGGCGCAGATTTGTCAATCAGCGGGCTTACAGCGTTTGTGGCGTTACCCATACGATCGCAACTAAGTATGTCATGGAATCGATCGGCAATTTGATAACTGCACCGGTTCAACCTTGGGATGCCCTCATCTGCACCTCTAACGCCGTGAAAAACACAGTAGAAGGAGTTCTCAGAGAGTGGTCAGAATATTTAGCGCAGCGCAACGGCGGTCAACCGGAAATTTTGGTGAAATTGCCAGTTATTCCCCTAGGAGTGGATTGCAGCGCGTTTCCGCAGGGTGTGGAAGCAGTCCAGGCGGGCGATCGACAACGGCAAGAACTCGGCATTTCTCCCGGCGATATAGTCGTGCTATTTGTCGGGCGATTGACTTTCTCTGCCAAAGCTCATCCGGTACCAATGTACATCGCTTTGGAGCGCGCCGCCCAGCAAACAAAGGCGAAAATCCACTTAATTCAAGCCGGTTGGATCGAAGATCCGAGAGAAGAACCCGACTTTAAAAATAGCGCGAAAATCTTTTGTCCGTCGGTGAATGCTATTTTTGTAGATGGCAGAAAGCCGGAAATTAGAGTTAATATTTGGTCTGCCTCCGATATTTTTATTTCGCTGTCCGACAACATTCAAGAAACCTTCGGACTAACACCCATTGAAGCAATGGCCAACGGACTGCCGGCAATTGTTTCCGACTGGAACGGATACAAAGAATCAGTACGCCACGAAATCGACGGCTTCCGCATTCCCACACTCATCCCGCCCCCAGAAGCTTGTTTAGATTTAGCACTAAATTATCTCGACGGCAGTTTGAATTGGCCGACTTACATGGGTCACACTTCCCTAGCCACAGCAGTTGATATTGATGCCTGCACCCGCGCTTTGTGCAAATTAATTGAAAACCCGGAATTGAGAAAGCGGATGGGCGAAAGTGCGAGACAAAGGGCGAGAGAGATTTATGATTGGAAAGTAGTAATTGCTGCTTACGAACAGTTGTGGCGGGAATTAGCTGAAATTCGGGTTTCTGCACCAGAGTCTGCACCTGCAAAAGCCGGGAAGCCGCCTTATCCGCTGGGCGACGATCCTTTTCGGGTGTTGGGTCATTATGCGACTAGAACTTTAACCGATGATACGATCTTGAGTCTGGGTGCGATCGCCACACCGGAACTGTTGAGAGAGTTGCACGCAATTTGGTTTACGAGCTTCGGTCAAGACCGGAGAATCTCTGTTACAGTTCAGATGCAGATGTTAAATGCGATCGAGCAAAAGGGTGCTCTCAAAGTCGGCGAAGTTCTCAGGCGTTATGCCACAAACGAGCAAGAATCAGCATACCTCTATCGGACGCTACTCTATCTCGTAAAATTTGGTGTTTTAGTCATTGGGAATGGGTAATTGGGAATTGGGAATTGGGAATTGGGAATTGTTAATCCAATAATAACCTGCGGTTGAAACCGTTACTAAACAAACGATGTCCGCCGGACGCCGATTGAATATTAGAGTAAATGTAGGGTGCGAATGCGTACAGAGAAGCCCAATTATAAATCTGAGTAAAAAAACGATTTATTTAGTCTCCGTGCATAACTCATGAACTAATGACAACTGTCAACTGTCAACTGTCAACTGTCAACTGCCAACTGTCAACTGTCAACTGTCAACTGTCAACTGTCAACTGTCAACTGTCAACTGTCAACTGTCAACTGTCAACTGTCAACTTATGCTTAAAAAATCTGCACTATTAGAGATAATTGCTGGTAAGAATCGCGGTTTGCTGGCGACTCCAAACGACAAACAGGTGATTTTAAGTGCGATCGCCCAATTGGAAGATTATAACCCCACACCACGCCCTGTGGAAGCCGCAGAACTTTTAGATGGCGATTGGCGGTTGTTGTACACCAGCAGCCGCGCCCTGCTGAATCTTGACGGTTTTCCGTTGTTGAAATTGGGTCAAATTTATCAATCCATCCGCGTCAAAGAATCCAAAATTTACAACATTGCCGAACTTTACGGCTTGCCTTACTTAGAAGGAATTGTCAGCGTCGCGGCCAGATTTGAGGCGACTTCGGAACGGCGAGTGCAGGTGAAGTTTGAGCGATCGATTTTGGGTTTAAGCAGGTTAATCGGCTATGAATCTCCTGCCAAATATATCAATGAAATTGAGTCGGGGAAAAAGTTCGCTGCTGTAGATTTTGGGCTGGATACCCGCGAACAGCAGGGATGGCTGGATGTTACTTATTTGGATGGCGATTTACGGATTGGGCGCGGGAATGAAGGCAGTGTTTTTGTACTGACAAAAGAGTGATTTTGTGATGTGCGATTAAGTTTAGGAAGGAGGCGATTTAAATCGCGCCTGCAAAACCAAAGTCCGGAGGGTGCGCGGACAAGCAAAATAATCGTTACTCCATCAATTTTGTCTGTTCTTTCTGTTCCGTCGGCATTGACTTTCTGACAGCTAGCACCAACTCCGCTTCGGTACATCGATACAAGTCCCGCATTCGGAATACTTGCCAAACTTCCATTTTGGGTAATGTTCGACCTTTTTCCCAGTTGCGAATTGAAGATTCTGCACATTCTAGTATGTGTGCTACGTCTATAATTTTCAGCCCTGCACGTTCTCTTAAGGCTCTCAGATCCATTGCTGACTGAACCTTTTGACTAAAAAACCGTTAAATTTTGCCGCTAAGTATTGACGGAGATGACTTGTGTGATGTTTAATCATAGTAGTAGAGGCGTTAGTCCATTCCCGCCAAGAAACTTACTAACGCCCTTTCCTGTAGTCCATAGAGAATACTAAACTATCATGCCACAAAACGGTTATCAAGAGGGATTCTCCGCGAATCCTAGTGCGATCGCGTACCAAAAATACCTTTACCCTTGGGCGATCGCCAAACTGATGCCAAATATGCAGCGGACTGTTGTATGTCGGTTTCGCAGGCGATCGGATGCTGAGGGCCACTTGCTGTGTCTGCGTCAACTCGTGCCTCAAGCTTCGCTGCTGTTAGTGTTTGACTTGCAACCCGACTAACATTTGGGGCGATCGCGCGATCGATCGCCCTCTAAAAGTAGGAGGTTTTTTCGCGCGATCGCCCTCTAAAATTGGAAAGTTATGTCAGTTTGAGATTAAACTACAAACTTTAACCTAAGCTGCACAGGTTTTTATTGTTTAGCTAAAATCAGATAAGCTAGTATAAAACTATCCTTAACTTGTTGGTGAATTATGACTGTGACAACTGCAAAATTCATCCTTCCTGAAGCGGGCCAAATTCCACAATGGCAACCCGCCACGTGGGAAGATTATATAACGGCTTGCGAAAATCCGTCTTTAGCAGAAGCCAAAATTTTTTTTTACGAAGGATATCTTTGGATCGATATGGGTAATGAAGGGCCTCAGCACGCTAGATTTAACAACCTCTTGACGCTGGTGTATTACGCGTGGTTTGTCAGCAAAGGAGGACAAGCTTTTGATGATTTGGGCGGCTGTGTAATTGAAAAGCCTAAGGTAGGAGGAGGTGCGCCCGATCGCATTTTATACATTGGCGGAGATTTCCCGCAGTGGCAAAAAGGCGAACCGCGTCGCATTAATCTCAATCAATGGCGAGTTCCCGATTTAGTAGTAGAGACTGCCGATACTACTTTGACGAGCGATTTAGATGAAAAAAAGCGCTTGTATGCTGCATTAGGAATTCCGGAGTATTGGGTAATAGATATTAAGGGCGTGAGAGTGTTGGCATTTCGATTGCAGGAGAATGGGAAGTATCAGGAATGCGATTTTTCGGTAGCACTTGAGGGATTGCCAATTGCTTTGCTATCGGAAACTTTAAAGCTTTTGAATGAAGGAAATGGAACGGCCGCGATGTGGTTTGCTCAACAAATTGGAAGTTTGTAGGTGAGAGACAATTCCTAGAAAATACTAGCTTTAATTTTGGTATAATTAGCAAGCAGCCATCTTTGGTGGCAATGAAAATATGATATTACCCACAATTACTGAAGGTACAATTTCCCTTGCAGCAGGAGACGAACTCATTCTGCGATTTAGAACTTGGCAAGATTACGAGGCATTGCTAGCCCGTCGAGAGGATAAAGCTGGATTGAGAATTCGTTACAGCAGCAAAACTCAAGAAATTAGAATTATGTCACCATTGCCAAGACATGGTAAGAATGCAGATATAGTTGCAGATTTGGTCAAAGCTTTACTGCGACATCAATGCAGAGATTGGGACGCATTTACTCCCATTACGCTGAAGCGAATTAACCAACAGGGAATTGAACCAGATTATTGTTTTTATATCGACAATCGCGAGCAAATATTAGGGAATGAGCGGATTGATTTAGAAACAGATCCACCTCCAGATTTAGCGATTGAAATCGATCTGACTTGCACGACTAAACCAGAGGATTATCAAGCGATCGCACCTTTGGAACTCTGGGTTTACCGTCAAAGTCAATTATCGATCTATCAGTTCGAGTCGCAGCAGTACCGTGAGTCTCAAAGGAGTCGGTGGTTTCCCGGTTACGATCTCAAAACGTTAATTCCTCAATATTGCGATCGCGCTTGGCAGATTGGTTCTAGTGTGGCGCTGCGAGAGTTTGAAGAGGTATTGCGATCGCTATAATCCTAGGAAATTGTCTAGTCTATAATATAACCAATACTTCTGCTTTCCAACACTATGCAAATTGTTTTGTCACCTGAAGTCGAAGCCCTCGTGCAGCGTCAACTCACGACTGGCAAATACAAAAGTGCGATCGAAGTCATCCTGGCAGGCATTCAACTCCTCGAACAACAAGAAGATATTTATCAAGGACGATTGCAAGAACTTCAACGAGATGCACTAATTGGCCAGCAAGCATCCCAATGCGGTGAAGTCGTAGACGGTGCAACCGCAATGGCACAAATCCGCGCTAATTTGCGATCGCGCTACACTTCATCAGAAGCATGACTCCAAAATTTCGCCTCACCGAACCCGCAATTCAAGATATCGAGCAAATTGCAGACTATATCGCTAGTCAATCGGGACTCGATAAAGCCGATCGCTTTTTAAGCAAACTCGACGAAAAATTTGCCAAAATTGCTCAGTTTCCCAACCTTGGACGACAACGAGACGAGATTTTACCAGGCCTACGCAGTCTCCCAATGGATAACTATCTCATACTCTATATGCCGATCGGACAGGATGTAGAAATCTTTCGATTTGTCAGTGGTTATCGAGATTTGTCAGCCCTATTTATTGATGCTGATGATTGAAGTAAATTATCTCAAAATAATAGATTCTTTCGGAATCTGAAGAATTACTAATTTTCATAATTTGCATAACAAAATCTTACCACAAGCTGAAAAAAATCACACCTCAAAAATGCTGCGACTCTCCCAAACCCAACTCAAAATCCTCGAAGAATGCCCCCGCAAATTCCAGCATAGCTACCTAGAACTACTCGCCAGCACCGCCTCCCCTGAACACAAAGAAAAACTCACGTGGGGAAGTCATTTTCACCTTTTGATGCAGCAGCGAGAACTAGGATTGTCGATTGAATCCATCACCCAACAAGACCCAGAATTAGGACGATGTGTGGCAGCATTTATCAACGCCGCCCCCGAACTTTTTGCGAATTCAGAAAATAGCGACCAAATTTTCCGCCAAGCCGAACACCCCCGCATCCTGATTTTTCAAGACTACCTATTCACCGTTATCTATGACTTGCTAATAGCCGAACCAAACTCTGCCCAAATTCTCGACTGGAAAACCTATCCCCGCCCTCAAAAATCAAAATGGATAGCCGAAAGTTGGCAAACCCGACTCTATTTATACGTTTTAGTAGAAACTAGCGACTATTCCCCGGAACAAGTTTCCATGACATACTGGTTCGTACAATTGCAAGGAGAAGAACCGCCACAAAAACTCACATTTTCCTACAATCAAATAGAACACGATCGCACAAAACAAGATTTAATCCAAATATTGCAGCAGCTAACCGACTGGCGACAGCGCTATACCGAAGGTGGCGAATTCTTCCCCCAAGTACCAATTATTTCCAATCTTTGCGATTCCTGTCAATTCGCCACTCGCTGCAACCGAACCCAAGACTCTACATCTTCCTCATCAAATCTTCCAGCAGAAACTCCCACAAATTGGTTGCCAAATCTTGCTATAATCGAGGAAATATCTATTTAACTAAAGCTCGGTCGGGGCGGGTTTAGAGATATTATGGGTGTGAATTAAAGTTGGTTGGCGAACCCGCCCCTACTATAATCGAGGAAATATCTATTTAACTAAAGCTCGGTCGGGGCGGGTTTAGAGATATTATGGATTTGAATTAAAGTTTGTTGGCGAACCCGCCCCTACTATAATTATGGTTGACTTACTCGACATGGCATAATATTATGTCAATCCTGAACGCATTGGAAGACGAAAAACCCAGTTTATACGAAGTTTTGCATTCAGTAACTACAAATCTAGGAAAAAACCCGGTTTCTGAGGTTTGGAATTATAAATTTTTTTCGATCGGTGGGGGCAGGTTTATAGATATTGTCGATTTGAATTAAAATTTTTTGGTGAACCCGCCCCGGCTTGAATTAATGAATTAACTTATGACACAAACACTTCAAGAATGGCAAAATCAACCCTTAACTCAACCCCCAGACTGGCTGATTCAAACTGTCAGAAATTATGCGCCAGAACTCCCAGGAAACTATGCGGCTGCACTTCTCTGGGATAGAGGAATTCAAAACCCGGAAGAAATACCAGGTTTCCTGAATCCCCAACTTTACCAACCAGCAAGTCCGTTTGAATTCGGCTTAGAAATGAACTGGGCGATGGAAAGAATCCAGCAAGCACGAAACAGCGGTGAGAAAGTCGCTATTTGGGGAGACTTCGACGCGGATGGGATTACCTCAACCTCAGTTTTGTGGGATGGACTGGGAGAGTTTTTTGATCAAAATGACCAACTAACTTATTACATTCCCAATCGCTTAACAGAATCTCACGGTCTTAATATTCCCGGAATAAACAAGTTACATAAATCTGGAATTAGCTTAATTATTACCTGCGATACTGGTAGCACAAATATCACGGAAATCGAATATGCTACAAGTCTAGGTATTGATACAATTATTACGGATCATCATACATTACCGGACGATCGCCCTCCAGCGACGGCAATCATCAATCCCCGGTACTTTTCGCCCAACCACCAACTGTTTAACCTGTCCGGCGTTGCGGTAGCCTACAAATTAATCGAAGCACTATACCACACATTGCCGGATATTCCGCAACGACCGCTGACCGATTTATTGGAGTTAGTGGCGATCGGCTTAATTGCCGATTTAGTCCAACTTACAGGAGATTGTCGCTACCTAGCACAACTCGGCATCGAACAACTGCAAAAACAAATCACAAATCCTACCCGTCCGGGAGTTGCAAAATTACTCGAACTGTGCAAACGAGCGGGCGATCGCCCAACCGACATTTCCTTCGGCCTCGGCCCCCGAATCAACGCCGTCAGTCGCATTCAAGGCGACGCCAGCTTCTGCGTAGAACTCCTCACCAGCCGGGACAAAAAACGCTGCGAAGAACTAGCAAATCTAACCGAAATTGCCAACACCAGGCGCAAATCTTTGCAAAAAGATGTGGCAAAAGATGCAGCCGAAAAACTAGCAAAACTAGACCTCTCAACCACCAGCGTCATCGTCCTCAGCGACCCACAATGGCCCGTAGGAGTATTAGGATTAGTGGCGGGACAAATCGCCCAAGAATACGGCCGCCCGGTAATTTTATTCTGCACGGAAGGAAGTGAAGAAATCAAAGAAAGTATTCCAGAAACTAAATTTATAGATTCTTTTGACTCGGATTCAGAAACACTTTATCAATCTAAAATCCAAAATACAAAATCTAAAATTGCCCGCGGTTCTGCCCGTTCTGCCAATCAAATCGACCTTTATCAATTAGTCAAAGACCAAGCGCATTTATTGGATAGATTCGGCGGTCATCCCTTCGCGGCAGGCTTGAGTCTCCCAGTTGAAAATATCCCGCTATTTACGGATGCTATAAATCAGCAACTCCGACAGCAATACAGCGCAGATAGTTTGACAGCGGCACCAGTTCTAGCAGACTTGAAAATTACAGTTGCGGAATTAGGCAAACAGTTATTTCAAGAACTGAAATTGCTTGAACCCTGCGGCATGGGCAATCCCGCACCTAAATTGCTGATTGAAAATTGCTGGTTTAAGAATATCTACAATAGAAATATTAAAGATTCACAGGGAAAAGAAGTAAAGTATATCAAAACTTCTTTTGAAATTTGGGATGAATCTACTCATGCAGGATTTCCCGGCATTTGGTGGGGACATTACCGAGATGAAGTTCCCGAAGGGCGGTGCGATGCGACTGTCGAACTCGATTTCAATACTTATACGTCGAACTATGAAGTGCGGTTGATAGCAGTGCGGGAACGCACGGATGACAAACAAGTTAGTTCCCAGACTAAAATTGATTGGATATTTGACTGGCGGAATAGAAATAATGATGAAGAGTTATTAGCAGTTAGCACAAACTTGGAATTTGAAATACCGATCGACAATCTAGCTGACAATTCACCAATGCTCGATCGCGAAAACTCGATTATCCTCAAAGAATGCCCCGCAAGCTGGGACGAATTGCGCGTCTGGTTTCGGCAAGCACAGCACACTCAGAAAAAACTCGCGATCGCCTATACTTTACCTCCATTGCTACCACCGCAGCAAATCTGCCAACAGCTAATTGGCATCGCCAAATACCTCAGCCGCACCAACAAACCCGTCACCCGACAGCAACTCCGCCAAAAACTCGGCATCAGTGACACGTCGCTGCAACTTGGATTCACAACGTTAAAACATCTGGGTTTCAAAGTCAATTATCGCGATCGGGCTTTTCACATCACCAGACAACCCGAAGCCAGAGAAATCGGAACTCAAACCTCCAAACCCTTATTCTCTAGCCCCTCAACTCAATTCTTAGTGCCCAATTCCCCCATCGCCGCCCGTTACGCAGCGCAATTCCTAGCCGCAGTCTCCGAAGAACAATTCCGGCGAAAATATTTCTGTGAAGTACCTCTTTCTACCATTGTGTCGATCGCCCGAGAGACCGTTTTCCAAGAAGATTATACAGACACTCTCTTTTAATTGAGACCTTGCACTTTTTTCCGTAATATCAAATCCGATTGCATCGTCCTGTATTCATCTCTATCTTCTCTCTCTGTGTCCTCTGTGTTCTCTGCGGTTAAATCACCTGACGATACAACCGGAAACGATATAACAGGCTTTCGGGCCCGTCCCACAGATCGAATCAGTTTTTTGTCAGGCAAACAGGCAAAATCTTAGATAGTAAATGCTTCCAAACTGTACCCAATTTAAATTCTATATCTCAATCATCTCAATCATCTCCCCCCCCTCTCCCATTCTCCCCCTCTCCCATTCTCCCCCTCTCCCATTCTCCCCCTCTCCCCCTCTCCCTCGCAGGGCTGATTCCTGACATGGATGTCGCATCTGAGTTTTAAGAAATATCTTATACCAATTTTAAAAAAGAATGCAACAGTATTCTTCTTTCCCCCCCTTAGCAAGGGGGGGCTAGGGGGGGTCGAAGACTGTTGCACAATTTTAGAGAATTGGTATTAGTTCTGAATCGATGCCGATAAAATAAGTGGTAGGGCAATGGGAGTTATCCGTTGCGAGTCACGCTCAAAACTCAAAACTCGTAAATCAATACGGAATGCGGGAAACTCAGAGACTTTAGTCCTGAGAGGGAAGCGACGCGAGGGACTTGAGTCCCCGTGTTCTTTATTTATTTTTTCTTAAATATTTTGTGGAGCGAGGTTGAGATGTCTAGTATAATAGCCAAAAGTAGACAAGTCAAGCAATATTCAGGAAAACAGAGGTGAATAAAATAAAAAAAATAATGGGAGTTCAGCCAGTATTGCTGTCTCCTAACAAAGAGCTTAAAGCTTTGTTAGAGTATCTCTGTCAACAATCTGGCAAACTGTATAATAGTGGCGTTTATTTGGCTCGTCAGATTTTTTTTAAGACCGGAAAACTGTTGACTGGAAAGTTTGACTTGTCTGTTGAATCGTCAGTTTCAAAATCAATGGTTGCTAAATCATTGCCATCAACACCAATGCAACAAACATTGATGTCTGTCACCGAAGCCTTCAAATCTTTTAAAGAATTAAGAGATTTGTACATCAAAGGTCAATTGCATTTTAAGCCCAAGCCACCGGGATACCTGAAAGGGTCTAAGCTGTTCAAAGTAGCTTATCCTAATTCTGGAGGGTTAAGACCGAAACTTGTTGGCAATCAGTTAAAATTTTCCTTGGGTTTGACGGTGAGAAGGTGGTTTGGAGTTTCTGAATTCTTTCTACCTATGCCATCAAATCTTGATTTTTCTGATGTTAAAGAGTTTACAATTCTCCCTAAGAATGGTGCTTTTTATCTTGAGATGTCCTACGAGGTTGAAAAAAAAACACATAATCTGGACATTAATCAAGCGTTATCAATTGATTTGGGAACGGCTGATAATTTAGCAGCTTGTGTCGATACATTAGGAAACTCCTTCTTGATTGATGCTCGTGCTATGAAAGCGATGAATCAATTGTGGAACAAGAAAGTAGCAACGAGAACAGAAGGAAAGCCAGAAGGTTATTGGGATTATTGGCTAGACCGTGTAACCCGCAAACGCAATCACCAAATACGTGATGGTATCAATAAGGCTGCAAAGTTGATCGTCAACCATTGCCTGAAATCCGGAATTGGCACGCTGATAGTTGGGTGGAATGAAGGTTTCAAGTCTAACAGTAATCTCGGCAAAGTGAATAATCAAAAGTTTGTTCAAATGCCTTTAGGTAAACTGAAAAATAGGTTAAAAGAACTCTGTGATTTGCATGGCATTAGGTTTGCTGAAACCGAAGAAGCGTATACGTCGAAAGCTAGTTTTTTGGATGGAGACTCCCTGCCCCAACATGGTGAAAAACCATCTGGGTGGAAAGCATCTGGAAAACGAATTAAACGTGGCTTGTATCAGTCAGCTAATGGCAGGGTGGTGAATGCAGACTTAAATGGTGCTGCCAACATTCTGAGAAAAGTAGCCAGTAAGTTAGGTGTAGGCTTAAACCAACTGGGTAGACGGTGTTTGACGACTCCCAGCGAGAGTTAGACTTTGGATATTACCAAAGCCTATTCTGTCCGCAGAATCTCGGTGTCTTTAGACCTGAGAGTGTCAAAACTTACCACCCCAAACCCAAAACTTCTCCACCGCTTTCACTCGATCGCACATCTCCAATATAAAACCCCTATGCTCCTCTGTCCCCGCTGCCAATTTGAAAATCCCAATCTAAACAAGTTTTGTCAACAATGCGGAAATTCCCTAACTTACAAAGCTTGCCACCAATGTGGAACCCAAGTCGCTGTTAGCGCCGAATTATGTCAGAATTGTGGCGTCACAACAGGTCAAGTGTGGCGGGCGATTATCTGCGGTCGATCGAACTTTCCAGCAGGCGAGCTAGACGAGTCAACTATACTATCAGCCGAGCTTACACAAAAAACCGAGAATTTTCCAGAAACCCGATCGACCCAAAACTCTCCCCAATCGATCGCAGACACCATTAAAACAGAAATCACCGCCGATTCTCCACAACTTGATGCGGCCGAATCCAGCAGCCCAGAAATTAGTGGCGCTGAAATTGTCGTGGGGGCGATCGCCACCGAATCCTTTCAAACAGACCAAAAAAGCTCTAATACAACACCAGAACGCGAAATAACCCCATCGGACAACATTTTCACGACCGTACCACCGCCAGAACCAACCCAGGAAGCAACAGAGAACCCCGAGGGCGCATCTCCCCCATCCCCAACAATCTGGGCCCCCTATTCCGAATATTTAATCCCTTCCCAGCCAGCAGGAGCGTATCTAGACAGCCAGCAGCGCTACCAACTCCTAGAAACCTTGCCAGCAAGAAAACCCTCAGACACAGTATCAGCAACAGTATTGGACTGTCAGCCGCTGCAACTGTCACCCCTCAAAGCAATGCTAGCAGCCAACTCTGCCAGCGTCGCCAAACGCACATCCCCCTACACCGCAGCTATCGAAGCCGGAGAAAATGCGACCAATTCCGCCTTAGCAGAACTTTGCCAAGGCATAGCTGAACCTTATCTGGCACTGCGGTGGCACTTCTCTCACAACCTGCCAGTCATTCACGATAGCTGGTCAGACAACCAACAGGCCGTACTGCTGCTAGAAGACTGTTCGCAATGGCCGCTGCTGGTAGAACGCTGGAGTCAACCCGAAACTTCCACCCAGCAAATTGTGTACTGGCTGCACGAAATGACCGAACTTTGGGCGGCCCTCGAACCCTGGCGCTGCCGCCAAAGCTTGTTGGAACTGACAAATTTGCGGGTCAATCCCGACTCTTCCTTTTCCTTTGCCTCTTTGCGGTTGCAATACCTCTATCCCGAACCCGCCGGCTCAAACCTGCAACTGGTAGATTTGGGGCAATTGTGGCAGGCGATATTTAACCAGTCCGAGCGCACTCAGTTTGGCGCCTTGCTCGAACTGCTGCAACAAATGTACAAAGGCGAGATTAACACTATAGAAGAATTGCGATCGCGCCTGGAAACCGTTCCCCTCGAACTCCAACCCGCACCTTCACCAACCTTAACCCCCACCCGTTTCCAAACAGACATCCCCGATAACTCACCCCCCGAAGTTGTTGGTGAGGTCTTAACTCAGCCCATGCCCGTCCAGATTTACAGTTTAGAAAACGCAGGTCTCACCGATGTCGGCCGCACCCGCGAGCACAACGAAGACTTTTTCAGCATCTGGACTCAGCTTAACAAACTCGAAACATCCTTCGGTCGCATCTTTCAAACCAAAGGGCTTTACATTCTCTGCGACGGGATGGGCGGACACGACAGCGGAGAAGTAGCCAGTCAATTAGCCGCTGAAACCCTCAGAGAATTCTTCCAAACCTGTTGGGAAAATCAACTACCCGAGCCTGATACCATTCGGCAGGGAGTGCTGCTAGCCAACAAAGCCATCTTTGAAATCAATCAAAAGGACGGTCGCTCTGGCATCGGCCGCATGGGTACAACCCTAGTCGCAGTCTTAGTTCAAGACACCAAATTCGCCGTTGCTCACGTCGGCGACAGTCGTCTCTACCGACTCCGAAAGGGACAGACACTAGAAAAAATCACCTCAGATCACGAAGTAGGCCAGCGCGAAATTAAGCGCGGGGTTGACGCCGAAACTGCTTATTCCCGTCCCGACGCCTATCAACTAACTCAAGCCATTGGCCCGCGAGACGGCAATTTTCTCAAGCCAGACGTGCAGTTTTTAGACTTGTCCGAAGATACTTTATTGATTTTGGCTTCCGACGGTTTGACAGATAATGATTTGTTAGAAACTCACTGGCGTGAAACTCTCGCACCTCTGTTCAATCCCCAAGCTAATCTCGAGGAGGGAGTTGCCGACTTGATTGAACTGGGCAACACGCGCAACGGTCATGACAATATCACGGCAATTATCATTCGGGCACAGGTGGGCCCATTTCGATTTTAGACTTTCGATGCTCCAAACTTTTTCTTTGCCGCTCCCAAGCCGGCGGCTGCCAGAGTTAAACCTGCAATTGTTGCAGGTTCGGGAACAGCCTCAGAGTTTTCAGAGCAAGGCTTGACTTCCTCTGCTATTACATATCCGCTGTGGAGGTACATTCCGTTTGATAGGACACCACCATTTTGCCGCCAGCTCATACTGCCTTCTGGCCCCTGGCTATTCCCAAATATTGCCAGATTTGGAAGTCTTCGTATATTTCCAAATACCCAATTTCCCCATACTGTAGGTTCTGCGGAACCGAAAGGGAAAAAACTTGCCGTAACAACTTTTAATTGAGATCGTGGATCCAACGGTGCCCACAACAAAGGTGAAAGTATATTAGCTCTGTCAAAGCTAGCCTGGGACAAGTTCCACGACAGCCCGAATAAAGTTACAGCAAAGTCCTTTACGACAAACCATTTATCGCTAGCCTTAATTTCTAAAGCAGGTTGTCCCAACATTGTTGACGGAAAAATAGCTTCCTAAGGAGTCGATTCATCATAGCTGAAAGAGCCTACAGCTACAGGAGTATCCAGGCCTTGAAAAAAAGTTAATTTCACTGATGCAGCCTCTGCTGATTTGACTGCTGTCGCCCCCAATCCAAGAATGGTAGCAGCAGCAACAGCAACTTTTTGCCAACTTTTAATCATGTTATTTTGTCCTTAATTTTGATACAATTAAGTAGATATGCTTCGGCAACTAACTCGATCTATTTATCAGTAATAGTACGCGAAATATTTTATTAAAGTTAGATATCAATAGCATCTTTGTGCAATCTTTAATAAAAAATGTGCTTTAATAAAGGTTTGATAAAGCTAAGGGTTAAAATTCTTGTAATAATACCTACTTCGGGAAAGATGCAACAGATCGATCTCTAGTTATTACTTCCTGTTTCAATAGCCAGCTATGACAGTTGGCGCGGGCAAAAAAATTGCCTACCCAGAAGTGGGGCAACTCTTGCTAGTTATTAGCAGATTAATCACATCAATCTAAAATGCTGCTGACTCTTTTAGATCCAGAAAAAAATACCCCTCTGCAACAGTGGAGTTTCGAGAACGAGTCCATTGTCCGCATCGGCCGCTCTCCTGAAAATCATGTTGTGATTCCCAATGCTTTGGTGTCGCGGGATCACGTGGAATTGCAAAGAGTTAAAAGCGGTGCTAACCGCCAGTGGTATTTAGTCAATTCCGGGACAAATGGCACTTTTGTTAACGGTACTCTCATGTCTCAGGGTTGGATATCCGACGGTGCCCTGATCCAATTGGCGCGGGGCGGCCCAATTCTGCATTTCCAAGTTCTGACTATTCAAGTCGGGGGCAAAATTGAGGCGATCCCTACTTTCAATTCTGGCACGCCACAGTGTACCCACGCTGGAAATCCGCCGGGTAATTTATTCTGCATCCACTGTGGGGAACCGATTAAAGTCGATCGCACAATCCGCCACTACCAAGTGCTGCGAACTTTGGGCCAAGGCGGTATGGGAACAACAACTTTAGCCTGGGATCGACAGAAAGCCAAAGCTCAACAACCGGGAAGTTCTCCCGCAGCTTCTCTGGTAGTTCTCAAGGAAATGAATGCTGACATGGCTCAAATAGTCAAAGCTCAAGAACTGTTTGAACGTGAAGCTAAAACTCTCAAAGCGCTGCACCATCCAGGCATTCCTCAGTTTTTTGACTTTTTTGTCGAAGGTGGCAAAAAATATTTGGTGATGGAAATGCTCCACGGCGAGGATTTAGAAAAACGCATTTACAATCGCGGGCCAGTTGTTCCCCAACAGGCGATCGAGTGGATGATCCAAACCTGTGAAATTTTGGACTACATTCACTCTCAAAAACCCCCGATCGTCCACCGCGATATTAAACCTGCCAATTTGCTAGTGCGCCACCGCGACAATGGCATTACAGTGCTGGATTTTGGCGCCGTTAAAGAAATCGGCACTCCTCCGGGCACTCGCATCGGCGTTGAAGGCTACACCGCACCAGAACAAGACCGGGGACAGCCTCTCCCTCAGTCAGATTTATATGCTATTGGGCCGACTTTGATTTTTTTGCTGACAGCCCAAAGCCCTCAAAAGTTTTACGGAAAAATTGCTAGAGGTTACGGATTTAAGCTCGAGAATATTCCAACGATCGCCCCGAAGTTGCGGGAGGTCATTCTACGAACCACCGCAGCTAAACCTGGGGATCGCTTTCAAACTGCTCAACAATTAGCTAGGGCTCTAGCCACTTGTCTGTGAACGAACCTGACGGTCAACGGAGTACCGTTAGACCGCAGGCTTCTTTTTCCTTTTCTGCAAAGGCTTTTTTGAGTGACGGAGTTCCCCCGCCACTTTGATGATTCAGACCAATTTTTCTAATAAGTTTAGCTGAGTTTTCATCTCGATCCAAAGACTCACCGCATTGACAAGAATGCCACCGCTGAGACAATTCTTTCGGTACTTTGTTGAGGCAGTTCCAACAATATTGAGAAGTTCCCTTTGGATCGACGAACAAAACATTTTTACCCAATTTCCAAGCGACATACTTGAGAACACTAGCAAATTGACCGTGAGCAGCATCAAGCATTGATTTATTCAAGCCACTTTTAGCTGACTGACCGTTCGGCAAGTAAACTAAATTGCCATCCTCGATATCAGTCTTAGATTTGGCACGTCTAGTTAGATTCTTGAGACTCAAGTCTTCAACGACCAAAACATCGCATTTGCCAAACAGCTCATGTGCAACTTTGAATTGAAAGTCAAGTCTCGCCCTAGCTACAAATTGATGCAGCCTAGAAATCCTGTCCTTGATAATTCTCCAGGGTTTAGAACCTTTAACTCTCGACGCTAGTTTTGCTTGAAGCCTTGCTAATTTCTGAGCCGACTTCCTCAAGAATCTAGGATTCTCAACTCTTTCACCATTAGAAAAATAGACGTAATTGGTTATCCCCAAGTCGATACCAAGAGTGTTTTTATCAGTCGGTTGAATTTCTGCAACCGCTACGGGAACTGTCTTATCTTCTAGCGTCAGGGCAATATACCACCCGTCTGCTTCTCTGATAACTGTCCCCGTCTTAACTTTAAATCCTGCTGGTATTGGACGATGGAAAACCATCGGCACTTGACCTATCTTCGCTAGGTCAACACAAATTCTATTTTGCTCATCCTTGATAATATCTAAATTATCTAATTGAGGATAAGTAAAAGATTTGTAGTAATGGAATCCCTTGAATTTAGGTTTGCCTCTGCGATTGCCATTTTTGTCAGGCGTGGTGAAGTTTGAAAAGGAAGTTTCCACTCGGTTAACCACATCCTGTAAAACCTGGGAATTCAAGGCTTTGTAATCAGAAAACAGTTTTTTAGTGTTTTTCAGATCCGCTAACTGAATGGTTTGCCACTGCACCTAACCACTCTCAATGTTTGAAAAAACATCACCTTTCCTGGTCAAAGAATTGCCTGATTCATCCTTCTTTCTACCATCTCTAGTTTGCACTCTAGTCAAAGGAATATTTTGATAAATCTCCTCGACAGAAACTATGGATGCAGTTAAGGGGCAGGCGTTAACAGGTGTTCTCGTCGCTTCCCACCATCTAAATCTTTCACTCAATCGGTAGTTGTACTGACGGCGACAGAGTTCTAGGTGAGTAGTGATTGTTCCTAATTGGGCTTTTGTGGGTTTGAGGCGGTATTTGTACGTGAGTTGCATTGGAAATTTTCTTTTTTCGACCTGCCCACAGTATATTTGGTGTATGCCCGAAATTCAACACCGATATCAAAAGAAATATGAAAAACGACTTTGTGTTCTTCAGACAAGCTGTCAACTATCAACTGTCAGAAGGAAGAGATAAGAGGGAAAAAGTTAGCGACGGAAAATTTATTGATGAAATTTAGCCGATCGCTTTTTTATTTTAATTTCTCCCCCAACCAAAGTCGTCGGTTTCCTCTGTTATTCCTCGTCCCAACCTTCTACAGCTATCAACTCGCTCACGGGGTCTTGCATGGAAAAATCAAACTCTAGGAGCTGCTGTTTCCAGTAAGGCCATTCATCTCCATAAAGTAGAGCTATTTTCCAAATGCTGTCTGTTGGCTGGATAATGCCAGACGTGACGAGAGAATGCACCTGACGTTGGAACTTAACCATCGGCTGTATAACCTGCTGGCTCATAATACCTCTTGAATTGTTTAAATCTTGTGTAATTACCACTTCCCAGCGCACACTTATTACCGCAGTTTCGCCAAGAACAGTCTCGCCAAGATACGTGTAGATTTTTGTCGGGAAGCTACATATTCAACTTGTATCTTAACACAGTTCATTTTGACAAGGGGCTATAAGCAGGACTGAAGAGTCAAGACCGACTGCAAAGAATTAATCATCTTTGGAATGTCCCGCTATATGCTGTCGATCGGCAGTAGGAGGTCTGCCTCCTTGATTATTTCCACATAATAGCAGATGCAATGGCTGCTGAAGGCTGGTTTTTGACAAGGCTGAGGTTCCGAGAAACTGCAATTACTGCTTGAGCGCTACTACAGCTTAATTTCCGCTTTCGGGCGAGTAAACTAAACCCCACGCACTTGTTTCAGCTTCAAGGCTGGCTTTGCTGTGAGAGGGGAGTCCGATCCGCCATCTACTAATTATAACTCTACTGACGGCAAAGGTGGTCAAAAATTGTTGGATACTGTTGATCGGCATCCCCGCGACTGTCGATCGAACATTGTAGACCGCCCGACACAGGCGTGCAATTCAACAGTTGACAGTTGACCTGGGACAGTTGACCTGGGACAGTTTGAGAGCGACCTCTACCCTTAAGTCCGAGTATTGGAGTAATGAATAGTCTGATTTTAATTTCTCCCTCAAAGACTTGGGGCTTTCAACCAATTCTTTCTGGTAAGTTCCCAACCCATCATCCTAAATCTCAAATCTCAAATCTCAAATCTCAAATCTAAAATTGTATGACTTGGAAAAGGCGACACATTCTCACTCTGGCTGATTTTACCTCCGACGAATACGACACGGTGCTGCAAACTGCCGCCAGTTTTCGGGAAGTGCTCGGCCGCCGCACCAAGAAAGTGCCGGCCCTGCAGGGTCAAGTGGTCGCGAATTTGTTTTTTGAACCTTCTACCCGGACTCGCAACAGTTTTGAGTTGGCGGCGAAGCGGCTGTCGGCGGATACGCTGAATTTTACCCCAGGCAGTTCTTCTCTGACGAAGGGGGAGACTATTCTGGATACGGCTAAGACTTATCTGGCGATGGGAACGGATTTGATGGTGATCCGGCACGAACAGGCTGGAGTTCCCAGTACAATTGCTTCAGAAATGGATCGTTTGGGTTCGAGAGTCAGCGTTCTCAATGCTGGAGACGGCCAGCACGAACACCCGTCGCAAGGTTTGCTAGACTTATTTACTATTTGTTCTTTGTTAGATGCCGAACGTCCGCGACTAGAACTTTTAGCGGGCAAAAAAATTGCTGTGGTGGGGGATATCTTGCATTCCCGGGTAGCGAGGTCTAATATTTGGAGTTTAACGGCTTCGGGGGCTGAGGTTCATTTAGCCGGGCCGCCGACTTTATTGCCGCTGTTGTTTGCTGAGTGCGGCGATGGTAGGGAAGGTAAGTTATTTTTGCACTGGCAGCTTGAACCTGCTTTGGCCGATGCTGATTTTGTGATGACTTTGCGGCTGCAAAAGGAACGGATGAGCCAGCATTTGCTGCCGAGTTTACGAGAGTATCATGCTTTGTATGGAGTTACGCGCGATCGGCTGAAACTTTGCAAGCCGGATGTGAAGGTGTTGCACCCGGGCCCAGTTAACCGCGGCGTGGAAATTAGCTCGGATTTGATGGACGATCCGCAATTTAGCCTGATTTCTCAGCAAGTTACCAGCGGCGTAGCGGTGCGGATGGCCTTACTGTATTTGATCGGTGGCGGTAAAGTTTAGGTTCTCAGTTGTTAACGATATAACTTCGGATCTTTGATTATTTGTCACCATCAAAGGCCTCTTGAAAAATAATCGTTACCAAGACCAGCTTGGTAACGATTCAAACTCTTTCTAGAAATGTAAATTGCTCTAGTTAAGAATTAGTCAAGCCACGCAGTAGAAACCCAGCCGCCACCTTTGAGCTGTGCCCAGCCGTGTCTGTAATGACCGGTCAATTTCACATTGTCTCCATCATATAACTTGCCGATGATATGAGAACAGCGACTGGCCCGGTGGCGGATATTCAGTCTGCCACCATTGGTGGCAACTTCGGCGTAGCTGTGATGACGGTGACCGCCCCCGCAGCGCTTGTAGTGGCAACCTGCCTGCGCTTCGCCACTCACACTCAGAATAGACAGGGCTACTGCCAGACCTGCAACGCCTACCACGGCAGATTTAGGAATTTTCAATTCCAGTTGGAGCTCGGACTCTGGAGATTCATAAGCAACAAAAGAGTGGCTCAATGCTAGTGCTTCCATAGTTTCCTCGTGATTGTGATTAACGTTTTTTCGTGCAAACTCACTTTATACTCCCCATGCCTAAAGGCGAAGGGATTCTTGATAAATCCGAATCTGGATTTTCACTCGTGGCTATCAAATCGCCCCTACCCACTCAGTTTAGATTTCTCCAAACATTGCGTATAGTTTTTTGACGCTTTCAGAACATCGCTAGCCAATAGCTAGCCAACAGATATACTACGCTCTACAACCTGCCATTATTTGCCCTTTAACTATTCCGAATCTTCTGGCGTCGGATATGTCAGTTGCCGGGATTTCTCCGTACTAGGATGTTTCAAGACGTAGATGGTTTCTCCTACTTGCTTTGGTGACTTTAACACAACTATTTCGATTAGTGTGTAAAGAAATATTCAAGGCGGTTGAAACCGCAACGGAATTTTCCCGGTGTCGGTATCCCGGAGTTTGCGTCTGGTTCTTTGGTCAGAACAGGCGCAAGAGGGAGGTTGTTACCGTCTTGCTTTTGCCGAGTATAGGCCAATTTGGCTCAACTCTGCACAGGTATATCATGTCATTTAAGTAGCTTGGTGGAGCAAAAAATAAATAAAGTTTACATTTTCTGCTGAAAATTTGGACTGCGCCGATCGCAATCGGGGTTAAATTAAACTTAACTGTATCATTCAAAAGGGAATAGAGTCATCGCTTTGAGTTGAAGATGGCTGGCAGTGAGTTGGGCATGATACTGCTTATTTTTGCGTGCTTACTGATTGAGTTGCTACAGCCCGATCGACTGTTCGATTGCACAAGTCTCCTACTCATCTTCGGGCACCGTGTGAATTTGGTTCGGGCGAGTTATATTGACCCGATCGCACTGTTACAGCCGTTCGGGGCCATAGACATCTTGCTAAAGATTGACTTTTATGTATCCATGACAAAGATGCAAGATCGATCGCTCGCGACTTGATTTGTGTCAAGATCGATCGAGTTCTCCAGCACCATTTCTTTCGCAATGAACTATAGCGCTGCACTTTCGATCGGCACAATTCCTCAACGGAATAGTAAAGACAGTTTTGCCATTACCTTAGCTCCTTTGTCTGTAGAGGAAATCTACACTTTGGCAGATGACCCAGCGAACGGAGCCGTGGTAATGATGAGCGGTACAGTCCGCAACCAAACTGACGGTCAAGCTGTAGTTTCGTTAGAATATCAAGCCTACGAACCGATGGCCGTGCGAGTATTCCAGCAAATCGCTACTGAAATGCGCCGCCAGTGGGTCGATGTCAATCGGGTCGTCATTCACCACCGCGTCGGACACTTGCAGGTGGGGGAAATCAGTGTGCTGGTGGCTGTGGGCTGTCCCCACCGGGGGGAAGCCTTTGCAGCTTGCCAGTACGCCATAGATACGCTCAAACACAATGTACCGATTTGGAAAAAGGAACATTGGGCCGATGGTTCTAGCAGTTGGGTTAGTATTGGAGCGTGCGAAGTTACCGGTCATTAGTCAGAAGTCGATCGCAGTTTCCGAGTCCAGGAACCAATCGCGATCGGGCAGCGTCAAACACAGTGGAATGTTCGATGAGCCAATTCCACACATGAGCGAATTTATTTCCGTGTCCTGGTCTGCGGTTGTGGCGACCGTTCAAAGAGTGCAATTGCCATCCGAAAAACTCTCTAATTATGACTTAGTGTTGCGGTGTCAGGAAGGAAATCGACCTGAGAGCACTGCCTTTTCAGAACTTTTGAAGCGGTATCAGTCCCACGTAGACAGGGTTCTGTATCACCTAGCCCCTGACTGGCAAGACCGAGCAGACTTGGCTCAGGAAGTCTGGATTCGAGTTTATCGCAATATTAACCGCTTGCAAGAGCCAGTTAAATTTCGGGGCTGGCTGAGTCGCATCGCCACTAATTTGTTTTACGATGAGTTACGCAAGCGCAAGCGGGTGCGAACTCCGCTGTCGTTAGACGTACCCCGTGCTCTGGAAGATGGGGAGATTGATTGGGAACTTCCGGCCGACAGTCCGGGGCCGGATGAAGATTTGACAACCAGAGAATTTTACGATCAGTTGCGAGTGGCGATCGCAGATTTGCCGGAAGTATTCCGCACGACAATTGTGTTGAGAGAAATTGAAGGTTTAGCCTATGAAGAAATAGCGGAAATGACCGGAGTTTCTCTCGGAACGGTCAAGTCAAGAATTGCTAGAGCTCGCCAAAGGTTGCAGTTACAATTGCAAAAATATCTCGACGGTCATTAACAAGGGTGATTTCCGAGGCGGGTTAAGAAGATTTGGTGAAGTTTGCTGTGACATCAAAGCTTCTATTTTACAATATAAATAAGCAGTAAATCATTCTAATAGCGAACAGATGCTTCCGCTAATTTTACAAGTGGTGTGAAATATGAATTCTAAATTTGAATCGGATAAAAATCAGAATCATCAAGATATTGGGGATTCGCTCGCCCAAAGTCAAGGTAACAAAAGTTATCCCCAAGGGAATGTAACTACTATGATGCGGGATCGCTTTGAATTGTTGAGTGCCTACATCGATGGCGAAGTGACGGCGGCAGAACGCCGGGAAGTTGAGGAATTGCTGACAAACGACCCCACGACGAAGCGTTTGTACTCGCGACTAATGATGATGCAACAGGCTTTTGGGTCAATGCCCGTACCTGCTGCGGAACAATCTGCACAGGATTTGGCTGCAAAGATTGTGCAGCGCGAGAAACGCCAGACGAAACGGATTTGGGTTTTGGGTGGAGGTGCGATCGCAGCTTTGTTGATTGCAGCAGTGGCTGGTGTCGCTGGCAGCCGTCAATTGTTTTCTCCCCAGTTTGCTACATCCCCCGTTCTTCCTGAATCTGACGGTTTGATTGTTGCTTTAAACGAGCCTGTAGTAGAGATTGTTAATCCCAACGATTTGATGCTTGGGGTGAATGCACCGGTGATGGATATTCCGAAAGCTGTAGTAAGCCCTCACAAGTCATCGCCCAAGGCGCAGTAAAATTTCTGTTTTGATCGATAACGGAATATTTTTTAAGAATACCGGGCGGTTGAAACCGCTTCTATACAAATAAAACCCACTCCAAGCGGGTTGAATACCTGGCGGTTTGAAACCGCGTCTATACAAACAAAACCCACTCCAAGCGGGTTGAATACCCGGCGGTTTCTTCATTCCGCAGAGGCGGAATTCGTTTGTGCAGTCGCGGTTTCAAACCGCCGTCTTATTTTTTGGACTTGGGCTTCATTGAATTGATTGCGATCGGGTTTTAGAGTAATGTGCACGATCTTTAGTTCTACAGTCCTGGACGCACGGATGGTCAAAAACCGGGTTTTTTACGAAAAGACGCCTTATAGGCTATAGATTACGCAAAAAACCCGGTTTCTTTGGTCTTAATGCGATCGCCAACTGTTCTAAAAACTTTTGGCTATTATATCATTTCTACTGGGTCTCCAGTCTAAAGGTGAACGGGAGGGCGATCGATCGCAATTAAACTCGATCGCCAACGCCCCTAAGTAGGCAGCCAGAGGCCATCGGCATAGGGCCTGACTTCTGTCCAAGGGCGATCGCGCTCTAACTCTTGACTCGCTTCTACCAGCCATCAGAGTTCTTCTATAGTGCATCCCCTCTCGCTTCTAGCTTGCTTAATTCTTTCTCGTCCCTCCTCAGAGGCTTTGAGGGTCGTCATTGTATAATTTACTTATTTATTTGTCAATGTCAGTTTTCGATCGGTTTAGCGATCGCCAACTGAGTTTGTCAAGACGCGAGCAACCAAGAGACAATGATAAGGACTACAACGGGAGCATCCCTATTTCGTAAAAACCGTTCGTTTTTTGTGCTTGAGTGCGATCGTCCCCCACAGCTAAGCCTGTATATGCCAAATTGGCTCTATATTTCCAGGGATCCAGATGTTCGCACTCCAGTCTAAGAAAGCCACTCCTTTTTTAACTAAAAAATTACCCATTAAATAATGACAAAGGATAGCAATCTAATGAGAGATAACATGGATGAAATTCCGTCAGGTGGGATAGGCATAAAAGTCCTTGGGAAAATAGCCGATGAGCTAACATATACCCGCACTTATGACAGTCGAAACTGTTTGTTCCTGATGAAACATTATCAGCCCCAAGACAGCACTCAAGTTAGTGGTGTTAAGCGACCGATCGATGTTTTAAATAAATGGTTTCAAAAACAACGAGATACCGAATCCGAGGTCAGTTCAAACCAGCCACTTCAAAAAATCAGCCTTACAAGCAATTCTGATATCAAGGCTGTTGATAAAGTTTTATCTTGGGTCGATCAATTAGAGCATCTACCGATTCCAGAACCAGTTTTTCACCAATGGAGACTTGCCACAATCGAAGGATTTACAAATGCTGTTCGCCATGCTCACAAAGACCTGCCATTAGCAACTCCAATCGAGTTAGAAATAACAGTATTTCCAGAACGCCTAGAAATTAAAATTTGGGATTGTGGTAAGCCCTTTGACTTGGAAGCAAAATTGCAAGGAGAATTGGCAGAAACAAGTCCGTTTACCTGGAACGAGCTGGGATTTACCCTTCGCTAACATGACTGTACGCACGGGTGGCAACAAACCGGGCTTTTTACGAAAAAATGCCTTGTAACCTGCATATTAAGGAAAAAACCCGGTTTCTTTGGTCTATGCCTAAGTTTTAAATTTACCCTAAATAAAGTTTTTTGTCTTGACTGCTAATGCACATGGGGAGACTGCTTCAGCAGTATTGTTGAATCAGAAATATGAGGTACATTCGGCCGCAGATGGCGAGACTCATTTAGCATTATTTGAGGAATTCAACCCGATGATAGTAATTCTCGATTGGAATTTGCCGGATACTACACGCTATGATCTGTGCCAGGAAATGCAGCGCCGTATTAATGTTTTTGTGGTCATGGTTAGCAGCCGTACAGACGAAGCCGATCGACTTAAAGTTCTGTCCGCAGGTGCTGATGATTATATCTGCAAACCATTTGGTCTGGCGGAGTTGGCAATTCGGATCGAAGTTGTGTTGAGACGCATGAGGTGTGTGACTCCATCACGGATTGTATTCGATCGATTTGCGATCGATCCAGCGCGTCGGGAAGTAACACTGAACGACACAGTTATCAGGTTAACAGCGATGGAATTTAAGATATTGCATTTTTTGGCAAGTCATCCGGGTGAATCTTGGAGCCGCCAACAAATAATCGAAAAAATCTGGGGTTGGAAATCGATGTACGCATCAGAAGAGAGAGTGGTGGACGTGCATATAGCGGTTTTCACAAAGATGAGGTACGTTGTTGGGCTTCAGCCCTCTTGATTTCAGCGGTTATGTAAGCTGTCAGCCATACCTCATCTTTTTGAGAAAGGCTATATCAGCCAGATTCGCAAGAAAATGGCTAAAGTCGATCGGGCTGTGCCGCAGTTGATTCAAACTGTTGATACAAAGTAAATGATTTTCTAGAAACTTCTTGAATAATTAGGTAAAAGCTGGTAGTGTAGACTGAGAAAAAAAAATGCTTTAGCGACTAAAACAGCTAAGACCATGGTCACTTTGAGTCATTATCATTTCCAGCAAATGTTGAAGCATCAAGCTGCTGTTAAATATGGCAGTTTTGTAGTAGGCATAACGGAAGAATAAACATCAAAAACCAGTTCAAAGTGTGGACATAAATTCAAATGGCGCTTTCAATATCTTGTTGAAAGCTTTGAGAGATACCTCCTTGACAGGAGAGCTTGCAGCTTTTTCTGTATTGCCATACACGGTAGTATCAGGCTTAGTCCTGGATTTGCCGGGTTAAATGTATCTGTTCGAGATTACGGTTACAGATTCGATCGCAATACGCTTGGGATCTCAATACCGGGCGGTTTCAACCGCGTCAATACAAACACTCACGCGACGGGAGCGGGTTAAAGAATAAGGTAAGATGCGGTTGAAACCGCCGTCTTATCTTATTTTGTGAAAAACCGATTTTCCCACGTCCCATCGGGCAGCCAGATGCCTCCTAGAGCGCGAACGCGATCGGGTAACATGAAGTATGTCCAAGCTGTGCCTAGAGGTTTGAGGTGTCGATCGCAAATTTCGATTTCTTCCCGCTGATATTCGTTTTGGGTCGGTTCCCGCAGCGGATGATAGTCTTCCAGTCTGTCTAAATCGTGCAAAATAGCGGAATTCGCGAAACAGAGGAGAAAACCGCAGACGATGCCCTCTCCGGCCACCATTGCAGGATAGCCGATCGACAGTGCAAAAAGTTGGCCGCGGGCGATCGCGGGCAAAGCATCCACAACCTTTCCCTCGCAGTAGCGCAGATAGTTGCACTCCCCCGGTTTGAGAGTGCCGTAGACAAAGACTTTCATCGGGTAGGGCCTAATCGCTAGTTTTTGCTATATTAGATGCCTAAGCTAATAGTTTAAGTCTCGCGGGCGATCGCGACCGCAATCTTGATAAATTTCGTTGTTTACCCTTTCTTATAATTCATGACTCTAGCAGTTAGTTTTATTGCTTTTGGACTTCGGCCCTTGTACCTGAGCTCTTTTTTGCCCGACTTACCCCTAGACGGCTTGTTTTCCACTCAAGGGATCATGGTGATGCTGCTAGCCGCCTATGCGGGGGCGATGTGGATGTTTCTCACCAGTGCTCCCAAGGTACACACGGTGATGGTATCGGATCTCGCACAGGCGAGGGAGTTCTATGAAGGTATGCTAAGCCTCCCTGTAGCAGAAGTGCCACTGCACTACTACTATAATTACGAGCAAACCTTGGGGACAACGGGTATCGACCCCCTGTATTTGTCGCCCAATGTCGGGAGGGGAACGAGCTCTCAAACGATGGGGAGTCCCGAGGGTTTGTGGTATCAGTTGATGAAAAATACGCAACTGCATATTATTAGCGGGGCTGGCGCAGGCGAAAAAAATCGCGAACGTCATGTTTGTTTCGATCGCGATTGTTTGGATCAGCTATTAATGAGAGTACAAACTCGCGGGATTAGTTATAAAATTCGCCGGGAAAAGCCGCTTAATTTTTTGGTTAAGGATTATGATGGCCGAGTGATTGAAATGGCTGAGGTTAGCAATTAGATCGGAGTAGAAACTCGGCGGTTGAAACCGCGTCTATACAAACGATGTCCGCCGGACGCCGACTGAAGATAATAACGTAAATTTAACGGCCTGTCTTCAACCCGCGGAGGCGGGTTTTGTCTGTGTAGTCGCGGTTTCCAACCGCCCGATATTCTGCGTTTTTTCTTTGTCAATTAATCTTAGCTTCAACGCTGGATTTTTCCGCTGTGGCCGCTGCTTTAATCTCTGCAACTGTCTTGCGGCTGAAGAGTTGGAAATACGAAGAAACAAAGAATTCTTTGACTGGGAAAACAATCAAAGTCAAAGGATTGATTGTGACGATGATATTGCGGACATCGGCTTTAGCTTGTTTGACAATTTGCTGCGCTACCCAGTCAGGAGACATAATGCCGATCGGGTTTAAGTTGCTTTTGAACGGCCCTAAAATCAGTTTGCGGACGATACAGGGCGCATCCAACCGTCGCAGAGTTACTAAATCTCCCAGGGCGCGCTTGCTGAGTTCGTACAGGGGACTGACAGCGGGAATCACTTCTGCTTCGGAAGTGTTGATCCAGACTTCTTTGCAAGCTATATCTTCATTAGTGCGAACTGTTAAGAAAAACAGTTCCATCAGCCGCCACGCCGAAAAAGTGTTAATTTCGTAGGAGTTTGCGATCGCCTCTCCGGTTCTTTCTTTCTGTACATTAATCCCGTGATTGATGACGAGAATATCGATTTTTTCTAACATTTTAGCTAAATCAGCCTCTTCGCCAGCGTGCCAAGTTACGGTTTTTACAGGCAAAATCTCGCCGTCTGCATTCAAAGTAATTTCCTCATTTCCAGAGGAGAGGGCGATAACTTTTGCACCAGCTTTTTGCAGGTGTTTCAGAAGCAAACGCCCCAAGGTTCCCGATGCGCCCGTGACGGCGACAGTTTTGCCTTTGAGAGAAAGTGCTGTACCCATAAGTTTATCTATTAAGGTGAAAGTACCGCAATAGTAAGCATTTTGATTGTCGAAATGATGCTTCCAGTGGTAAGGTTTATTCACAAACCATTTACCGGGGATAGTTTGGAAGTTTCCCGGTTGGTGGGTGATGTCGGTTAACTCGTCTGCGCCCTTGATGCCGATCGCGCGGGCGATCGCGCTCAACAAAAAGCTTAAAGTATAAATACAACCCGCTGCTGCGCCCCAGTGATATTCCGGCAAGGCAAAATAAGCTAAAACCCACAGCAACAAGCCCAAAACCATCATCGCCGCAGCTTCGGGCACATCGTGACGCCAGTGCGCTTGCTTGTAAATTGTCTCGCTAACGGGCGTCAAATTCGGGCGGAAAACGCGGTGATGCCAATTGTGCAGCTTTTGCAGTGCCGGCACATAATGAGACGCGACGTGATAAAAATCTCGGATGATTTCTGCCCAACAGACAGAAGCTATTGCTAAAGCGCCGACTATCCAGTAATTTACCATGCTCGCAGAATTTATAAATTTCAGATATTATATCATGTCCGGTTAATTACCATGGCTCTTCTGGAGTCAAGGTGATAAGCAAACCTAATCAGAAAAGCAAGCTAATAGCCTTGCTCGAAAGTTATCAAAGTTCATAAAGCCATAGGCTTGTCGCTTAATCAACTTAATTCGATTGTTAA